>REAS01000180.1 GCA_004294495.1 Sphingobacteriales bacterium | reverse complement strand
TATCTTCGTACATATTATGCCTAAATATACATTTAATTAATTGATTATCAAAATTTTAACTCACTTTTTTAAAGTATAAAAGTAGAATTAAATAAAAATTAAATGTAGAGTTAAGTATTTTACAATCAAAGTGTTGATTGTAACAATTGTGTAACAAGTGTATTATTAAATTGTTAAGTAAATGCAAAAAACTATTTAGCTATTTATAAGTAAGTTGGCATGGGGGTAAACAATGCTTTAGTGATCTAATGTTTAATATAGAATATTTTAGGAACTATTAAATACAACTATATGGAAATTTTTGTTGAGAGAAAGAACTATTTATTAAATAATTCTTTGATTAAACTACCTAAACTGATGCATTAGCTCTCAGTAAAGGCATCGATTTAAAACCCACACAAACCCGCCCCGCCTACCACCAAAAGCCCGAAACCCAGCCTACCCACAATTTCAAACTTATCAAATACGGCAAAACCGTGTGGTGCATCTTTTAATTCGTCGGTTAAATCTTGCCCTGCCCAATGTTCGTAATGCTTGCCGTACCGCCATAGTTTGCTTTGGCTAACATCGTAAATATTGCCTAAATAAGCTACCCAAATTTGGGGTTTATCTTGCCCGTTGCGTAAAGCCAATTGGTTTTTGGTGTAAATAGGTAAGGCATCCATCAAACTAAAATTTTTGCTTTAATTTAAAGTATTGATAAAATAATATGTTGATGAGAAATAGCGACATGGAGTAAAAATGATCTTCGAATGGGATGCTACCTACCCTAAAACCCATATTTTCTAAATTATTATAACTTACTACGGGTATGCTAGTTAGCAAGCCGTTAATTATATAAAACGGAATTAGCGTAACTAAATATGCCAAATAAAACCTACCCATTGGTACAAAATGTGGTTTAAATTGCACAAATAAAATTACCAAAAACAGGGTGGCAAAATTTATTAAACTGTACAGGCGGTCGGGGTAAATAAACAACATTACTAAAGAAAAAAGTAGCAATACATAATTTATGTAAGGAGCTACTTTTGCTAAATAATCGGTTTTTATATACGCCAGTAAACATTGATAAATGAAAATACAGGCAAATGGTACGGTAATAAAAAACAATATTTCTTCTAGCGGTAAGTCATAAAAATATGTACCTACAATATAGTTAGGGTTAAAACTCCAAACTTGGTTTATAGTAAACAAATAATCCCACCCTAAATATAAAATGCCAGTTAAAAACAAACTGGGGAAAATGTATTTCCATTGTTTGTAAAAGGCCACTTTCTTATCGAACGATAAAAGTAAAGGGAACAAAATAGTTATAAAATTGAGCAGCAAATATGTATAATGTGTATCCATATTTAAACCAGAAGCTTTTTAAGAATAGTAATTTCGGTTGGGCTACAACGTTTGCTTTCTAACAAAAAGTTGATGATGTTTTTTTTAATTGGGGCGTTATCGCTTACCCCTTCGGTTTTGTGTTTATGTTGTAAAAGGTCAATTATTTTTATTCTATCAACTTCCAAATTTTTACTATACCCTAAAAAAGAAGGTACATAATGTTCTAAAGAAAACCGCAAAAAACGTATTTCTATATTATTAGGGGCAGCATTTACCGCTTTAGCTAAAGTATTGCTTCCATGCTTTAAATACGCTAATTTATTTATAGGGTTAAATGCGTGTTTGGCTCTCAATGCTTCGGCCGAACCTAGATAAGCAAGTATGATGGCATCGGGTTTGTTTATGGCTTTTAGTTCTTCGTAAAAAACTTCGGCTTTTTTTCCGTCGTTAACAGCAGCTATATAATCTAAACGTATTTTTTCGATATCGTAAGCCATTGTAATTTTGACAAACAAAAAAGTAATAAAAAATAGCAAGATATATTTCATAAAATATTATTGTTGATGTATTTTAACGCTATATTTTAAGTACATGACAAAAAGCTAAACAAATTGTTTTCTAATGATTTAAAGCCCGTCAGAAGAAATTTTGAAAGATAATCTAATCCATATTTGAATACA
>REAS01000012.1 GCA_004294495.1 Sphingobacteriales bacterium | reverse complement strand
AATTAAACAACAGACCTAGAAAAAGATTTGGTTTTTTATCTCCAAATGAGATTTTTTCGCTAAAATTGGACTTGTTGCATTTATCACTTGAATCCGCCCAACTCAATAACAGGGGTAAAGAAATAATTGCCGATACTGTATATTTTACCTATATAATTAAACGAATACATTATTAATACGTTATTAACAAACCAACACTTATCCACAAAATAGCTTAATAAATTACTCTGAAAACTTTATTTTTAAACTATTTTAAAAAACATTGAAATATTTCTTAATAACTATTTGATTATTAATATTACATTCTTATCTTTGCCGTCCCCTAAAGGGAAATAAACCCACCTTGAACGAAGCCCTACTGCTTCGATGGGTGTTAACAAAAGAAAGAAAATGTCAGGAATTATTGGTAAAAAAGTAGGAATGACCAGCATTTTCGATGCAGACGGTAAAAACATACCTTGTACTGTTATCGAAGCTGGACCTTGTGTAGTAACACAGGTAAAAACAATTGCAACAGACGGTTACGATTCTGTTCAATTGGCATTCGACGAGAAAAAAGAAAAAAACACCACATCTTCTTTAAAAGGTCATTTTGCGAAAGCAAATACAACGCCAAAACGTAAACTAGTTGAGTTTAAGTATTTTGCCGAGGTAAAATCATTAGGTCAAGTAGTTGATGCAAATCTTTTTGTAGAAGGAGATTTTGTGGACGTTGTAGGAACTTCTAAAGGTAAAGGTTTTCAAGGTGTTGTAAAACGCCACGGTTTTGCCGGGGTAGGTATGCAAACTCACGGTCAGCATAACCGTTTAAGAGCACCAGGTTCGCTAGGTGCATCATCTTATCCTTCAAGAGTATTTAAAGGAATGAGAATGGCTGGTCGTACAGGTGGTTCTAGAATTAAAGTTCAGAACTTACAAGTAGTTAAGGTTTTTGCCGAACAAAATTTAGTTGTTGTTAGTGGTTCAATACCAGGCGCAAAAGGTTCTTACGTATTAATCGAGAAATAAGATGGAAGTTAATGTATTAAACATCTCAGGAAAAGAAACAGGTGCCAAGGTGCAACTGGCTGAGGCAATATTTGGTATCGAACCTAACGACCACGCAATCTATTTAGATGTTAAATTGTATTTAGCCAACCAACGTCAAGGTACGCACAAATCAAAACAACGTAACGAAATAGCTGGTTCAACCCGTAAATTGTACAAACAAAAAGGTACAGGTGGTGCAAGGGCAGGTAGTATTAAATCTCCGTTATTTAACGGTGGAGGTAGAGTATTTGGTCCACAACCTCGTAATTACACCTTTAAGTTAAATAAAAAATTGAAATCGTTAGCCCGCAATTCGGCTTTAGCTTACAAAGCAAAAGATAGCAGCGTGGTAGTATTAGAAGATTTTGCTTTTGATGCAGTAAAAACTAAAAACTTTATCAATTTGATATCTGCTTTAGAATTTACCAACCAACGTACCTTAATAGTTGTGCCAGCAGGTAACGATAATGTATATTTATCAAGCCGTAACGTACAAAAAACCAAAGTAATAACTCCCGATCAAATTACTACTTACGATGTGTTAAATGCAGCCAAGTTAGTATTTACAACCAGTTCGGTTAAAACATTGGAGGCGGCAGTAGCCGAGTAATATGGATATTTTAAGAAAACCAGTTTTATCTGAAAAAGCAAATTTGCTAACAGAAAAACTAAACCGTTACACATTTAAATGCGACCCTAGGGCCAACAAATTGCAAATTAAAACTGCAATAGAAGATATGTACGGTGTAACTATAGAGTCGGTAAATACAATGGTAGTTATGGGTAAAACCAAAACCCGTTCAACCAAAGCCGGCCAATCACAGGGAAGAGCTGCTAAACATAAAAAAGCAGTAATAACCTTAAAACAAGGAGAAATTATTGACTTTTACAGCAATATTTAATTAGACTATGGGCTTAAGAAAATTTAAACCGGTAACACCGGGCACCCGTTTTAGAGTAGGAGCTGATTTCACTGAAATCACAACCTCTACTCCAGAAAAATCACTTATCGTAAAAACTAAGCGTTCAGGTGGTCGTAACAATACTGGTAAAATGACTATGCGTTATCTCGGTGGGGGTCACAAGAAATTGTACCGATTGATAGATTTTAAACGCGATAAAAAAGATATCCCCGCAACAGTAGCAACTATTGAGTACGATCCAAACCGTACCGCCCGTATTGCGCTGTTACATTACGCCGATGGCGAAAAACGTTACATTATTGCACCACAAGGTTTGCAAGTAGGTGCCAAATTATTGTCTGGCGATACTGCAACTCCCGAAATTGGTAATACAATGACGTTAGCAAAAATACCTTTGGGTTCTATTATTCATAACATAGAAATTAACCCAGGCCGTGGAGCACAAATTGCCCGTAGTGCTGGTACTTATGCACAACTTGCAGCCCGCGATGGTAGATATGCAACCGTTAAAATGCCATCAAGCGAAACCCGTATGATATTGGTAACTTGTACTGCAACCATTGGTTCGGTATCAAACTCTGATCACTCTAATGAAGTTTTAGGTAAAGCTGGTAGAAAACGTTGGTTAGGTCGCCGTCCTAGAGTAAGAGGTGTTGCAATGAACCCGGTTGATCACCCAATGGGTGGTGGTGAAGGTCGTTCATCAGGTGGGCATCCTCGCTCAAGAAAAGGATTATTATCTAAAAGTTACAAAACCCGTGATAAGAAAAAATACTCAAATCGTTTCATCATAGAAAGAAGGAAGAAATAATGGCTCGTTCGATAAAAAAAGGCCCGTATATTGATCACAATGTAGAAAGAAAAGTTTCTACTATGAATGATGCGGGTAAAAAAACAGTAATTAAAACCTGGTCGAGAAGATCAATGATTTCTCCAGACTTTGTAGGTCATACTTTTGCAGTACACAATGGTAACAAGTTTATCCCTGTGTATGTAACAGAAAATATGGTAGGGCACAAATTAGGAGAATTTGCACCAACCAGAACATTTAGAAGTCACTCAGAAAAGAAACGATAAGAAGCAATGGAAGCAATAGCAAAATTAAATAATTGCCCTACATCGCCTCGTAAAATGAGACTGGTTGTTGATTTGATAAGAGGAGAACGTGTAGAAAAGGCACTATACATACTAAAATACACAAATAAAGAAGCTGCCATTAGAGTAGAAAAGTTATTACTTTCTGCCATTAAAAATTGGGAAGCTAAAAACGAAGGTCAACGTACCGAAGATTCTATATTGTTTGTAAAAACAATAATGGTTGATGGCGGACGTCAATTAAAAAGACTAAGGCCAGCACCGCAAGGCCGTGGATATAGAATACGCAAGCGTTCGAACCACGTTACCTTAATTGTTGATAGTAAAAACGTAGAACCTCAAACTAATTAAGCAAAATGGGACAAAAAGCTAATCCAATAGGAAACAGGTTAGGTATCATCAGAGGATGGGATTCTAACTGGTATGGTGGTAACAAATACGCTGATAAGTTAGTAGAGGACGAGAAAATTCGTAAATACCTTTCGGCTCGTATAGCCAAAGGTGGAGTTTCTAAAGTAGTTATCGAACGCACATTAAAACGCATCACAGTTACGGTACACACTGCCCGTCCGGGTATTGTTATTGGTAAAGGTGGTATGGAGGTTGATAAAATCAAGGAAGAACTTAAAAAGCTTACTAAAAAGGATGTTCAAATAAACATATTTGAAATTAAACGTCCTGAGTTAGATGCTCAATTAGTAGCCGATGGTGTTGCAAAACAATTAGAAGCTAGAATTTCTTTCCGTAGAGCAATGAAAACTTCAATCGCATCAACAATGCGTATGGGTGCAGAGGGTATAAAAATTATGTGTTCTGGTCGTTTAGGTGGTGCCGAAATGGCCCGTAGCGAGCAGTATAAAGATGGTAGAACACCATTGCATACATTTAGAGCCGATATTGATTACGCATTAGGCGAAGCTTTAACTACTTATGGTAAAATAGGTATTAAAGTTTGGATTTGTAAAGGCGAAGTTTATGGTAAAAGAGATTTATCTCCAAACATAGGCGCTAATACAGGCAAAGGCGATAAACCAGCAGGTGGCGCACCAGGTAATTTTGCACCAAGAGAAAGAGGTGATAGAAAACCAGGAAACGACCGTGGCGGAAACGATAGAAAGCCAGGTAATAATAGCCGTGGAGCTGGTAACAGCAACAACCGTGGCACAGGCTCTGCAGGTGCAGCAGCAAAAGGAAAAAGATAGTTTGTACAATATCGGTTAACGATTAAAGATTATAACAATGTTACAACCAAAAAGAACGAAGTTCAGAAAAATGCAAAAGGGTAGAATGAAAGGCCTTGCCTCTCGTGGTGCTGAGCTATCTTTCGGATCATTCGGAATAAAATCATTAGAAGAAAGCTGGATAACCAGTCGCCAGATAGAAGCAGCCCGTATTGCAGTAACTCGTTTTATGAAACGTGAGGGACAGGTTTGGATTAGGATTTTCCCTGACAAACCAGTAACTAAAAAACCTGCCGAAGTACGTATGGGTAAAGGTAAAGGTGCGCCAGAATATTGGGTTGCAGTAATTAGACCAGGTCGCATACTTTTCGAAGCGGAAGGTGTACCTTACGAAGTTGCTAAAGAAGCAATGCGTTTGGCAGCACAAAAATTACCAGTACAAACAAAATTTGTGGTACGTAGAGATTATGTAGAAGCATAAACTATTTGTGAAAGTAGCGGTTATAAAAAACCAAAACCTTATCAAATTTAAATCAAACAAAAATGAAGTATTCAGATATAAAAGAGCTGTCTAACGAAGAAATCGTAGCCAGGATTAAAGAAGAAAAAACCATAACAAGCAAAGTAAAATTTGCCCACTCGGTTTCGGCTATCGAAAATCCATCAAGAATCTACAAATCTAGAAAAGATGTAGCTCGTTTAAACACAGAACTAACTAAGCGTAACGCCGAGGCAGCTTCTGAAAGTAACGCATAATTTTTTTAGAGTAGAAAAATGGAAAGAAAATTAAGAAAAACAAGAAGCGGCTTGGTGGTAAGCAATAAGATGGAAAAATCTATTGTAGTTGCCGTAGAACGTAAAGTAAAGCACCCAATTTATGGTAAGTTTGTTAAAACTACCACTAAATTTATGGCTCACGACGAGAAAAACGATTGCGGTATCGGTGATACAGTAATGATTATGGAAACTCGCCCGTTAAGCAAAAATAAGAATTGGAGATTAGTAGAAATTTTAGAAAGGGCTAAATAATGGTACAACAAGAATCGAGATTAAATGTTGCCGATAACTCAGGAGCTAAAGAAGTTCTAGTAATTAGAGTATTAGGCGGTACTGGTAAAAGGTACGCTTCTATCGGAGATAAAGTTGTAGTAACTGTTAAAAGTGCTATTCCATCTGGTAACGTAAAAAAAGGGTCAATTTCTAAAGCTGTAGTGGTTAGAACCAAAAAAGAAATTAGACGCAAAGACGGTTCATACATTCGTTTTGATGATAACGCAGCAGTGTTATTAAATGCACAAGACGAACCACGTGGAACACGTATTTTTGGTCCAGTTGCTAGAGAATTGCGTGAAAAACAATTTATGAAAATTGTATCATTAGCACCAGAGGTATTGTAAAATGGAAAAGAAAAAAACATCACAACTTAAATTAAAAATCCGTAAAGGAGATTTAGTAAAAGTAATTGCCGGCGACTCTAAAGGGCAGCAAGGTAAAATTTCACAAGTTATTTTAAAAGATAACAGAGCGGTGGTTGAAGGCGTAAATATGGTATCAAAACATACTAAACCTAATGCAGCTAACCCTAACGGTGGAATTATTAAAATGGAAGCAGCGTTACACGTATCTAACCTTATGTTAATTGATCCTAAAACAGGAAACGTTACTCGTGTGGGTAAAATGAAAAATGCAGCAGGTAAATCAGTTAGAATGGCTAAAAAGTCAGGGGAGGAAATTAAATAATGACTACTTACGTACCACGTTTAAAGAAACAATATAAAGAAGAAATTGTATCGGCTTTAAAGGAGAAATTCCAATATAAAAGCGTAATGCAAGTTCCTAAGTTACAAAAAATTGCCCTTAACCAAGGTGTAGGCGCAGGTGTAACCGATAAAAAAATTGTTGAAGCAGCAATAATTGATTTAACTACAATTGCTGGCCAACAAGCGGTATCGGCAAAATCTAAAAAGGATATTTCGAACTTTAAATTACGTAAAGGTATGCCAGTTGGTGTACGTGTAACTTTACGTGATAATCAAATGTACGAGTTTTTAGATAGGTTAATTGCAGTTGCTTTGCCACGTATCAGAGATTTTAAAGGTATTAATGATAAAGGTTTTGATGGACACGGTAACTACACTTTAGGTGTAACCGAGCAAATTATTTTCCCTGAAATCAACATCGATAAAATTACTAAAATTCAAGGTATGGACATTACGTTTGTAACCAGTGCACAAACTGATGTTGAAGCTTTAGAATTATTAAAACAATTTGGTTTACCATTTAAAAATCATAACATAGTTAACAATGGCTAAAGAAGGTGTAAAAGCTCGCGAAGTAAAACGCGGTAAATTAGTTGCAAAATATGCAGCTAAAAGAGCAGATTTAAAAGCAAAAGGCGATTTTGAAGGTTTAGATAAATTACCTAAAAACTCGTCACCAGTAAGGTTACATAACAGGTGTAAATTAACTGGCCGTCCACGTGGTTATATGCGTCAATTTGGTATCTCACGTGTAACATTCCGTGAAATGGCATTGGCAGGTAAAATCCCTGGAATAAGAAAAGCCAGTTGGTAATAAAAAAATCATAAATTTTCGTACTTTTGCAGTCCGAAAATTATTAAAACAATAAAACAATAATGTACACAGATCCAATTGCAGATTATCTGACTAACCTTAAAAAAGAAATTACAAAAGTTCTTTTTGATAAAGGTTATATCACAAATTATAAATTTGAGGATAAAGATGTGCAAGGCACTATTAAAGTGGCTTTAAAATATAACCCAATTACTAAAATTTCGGCTATAAAATCAATAGCTAGAGCAAGTAAGCCAGGTTTACGTAAATACGCAGGTGTAGAAACTATGCCTCGTGTATTAAATGGTTTAGGTATTGCCATACTGTCAACTTCTAAAGGTGTAATGACTGATAAAGAAGCAAAACAGTTAAATATTGGTGGCGAAGTTTTATGTTACGTTTACTAAAATAAGGAGAAGAAAGAGATGTCAAGAATAGGAAAAGCTCCAATTGTTATACCAGCAGGTGTAACCATAATCGTATCAAGCGATAACTTAGTTACAGTAAAAGGCCCTAAAGGTCAATTACAACAAAGTGTTGATAGCGAAATATTAGTTAGCCAAGAAGAAGGTAGTTTGTTAGTTACTCGCCCATCAGATCAAAAACGCCACAAAGCGTTACACGGTTTATACCGTTCGTTAATTAACAATATGGTTGTTGGCGTAACCGAAGGTTATAAATTAGAACAAGAATTAGTAGGTGTAGGTTATCGAGCTACCAACCAAGGAAACACTTTGGATTTGGTTTTAGGTTATTCTCACCATATCATTTTTGCACTACCCGAAGAAATTAAAGTTACAACTACGGCAGAAAAAGGAAAGAATCCAACCATTATTTTGGAATCAATCGATAAACAATTATTAGGTCAGGTTGCAGCTAAAATTCGTTCGTTAAGAACTCCAGAACCATACAAAGGTAAAGGTATTAAGTTTGTAGGCGAGCAACTAAGAAGAAAAGCAGGTAAATCAGCATCTAAAAAATAATTAGAAATGGCAGGAAGAGTTAAATTATCTCGTAGAGATAGAATAAAAAAAGGAATTAGAAAGCGAATTACTGGTTCTCCAGAGCGCCCACGTTTATCGGTTTTTAGAAGCAATAGAGGTATTTATGCACAAATCATTGATGATAATGCAGGTACTACATTGGTAGCAGCATCATCAGAAGAAAAAGATTTTACTGCAACTGGAAACAAAATTAATCAATCAAAAGAAGTAGGAAAAAAAGTTGCCGAAAAAGCCATTGCAGCGGGTATTACCCAAGTTGTATTTGATAGAAATGGTTACTTATACCATGGTCGTATCAAATCGTTAGCCGAAGGTGCTCGCGAAGGTGGTTTAATATTTTAATAAAGCGAAATGTCAACTATAAATATAAAAAGAGTAAAAACAAACGAAATCGAATTAAAAGATCGTTTGGTAAGTATTCAACGTGTTGCTAAAGTAACCAAAGGTGGTCGTACATTTAGTTTCTCAGCTATCGTAGTGGTAGGTGATGAAAACGGTGTTGTAGGTTACGGTTTGGGTAAAGCAAAAGAGGTTACCGAAGCTATTGCTAAAGGTATTGATGATGCTAAAAAGAATTTGGTAAAAGTGCCTATCATTAACGGTACTATACCTCACGAGCAAATTGGTAAATTTTCTGGAGGTTTTATCTTTATTAAACCAGCATCAAATGGTACTGGAGTAATTGCGGGTGGTGCAATGAGAGCTGTGTTAGAATCGGCTGGTGTACATAATGTACTTGCAAAATCTAAAGGTTCATCAAACCCACATAACGTGGTTAAAGCAACTGTATCGGCACTTTCTCAATTAAGAGATGCTTACACTGTAGCTCAACAAAGAGGCGTTAAATTAGATAAAGTTTTTAACGGATAAGAAGATGGCTAAGATAAAAATCACCCAAATTAAAAGCGTTATTGATAGAAGCGAACGTCAAAAAAGAACCATACAAGCTTTAGGTTTAACAAAAATGAACCAAACAGTAGAGGTTGAAGCTACTCCGTCTATCATCGGAATGGTAAAAAAAGTAAATCATTTGGTTGCAATCCAAAAAGTTTAAAACGATGAATTTAAGTAATTTACAACCTGCAGAAGGTTCAACAAAAAATAGAAAAAGAATAGGTCGTGGTACTGGTTCAGGCCGTGGCGGTACCTCAACTCGTGGTCATAAAGGTGCGGGTTCACGTTCGGGTTATAAATCTAAAGTAGGTTTTGAAGGTGGGCAAATGCCATTACAACGCCGCGTACCTAAAGTAGGTTTTAAAAACCCAAATAGGGTAGAATATGTAGGTGTAAACTTAGATGTTATACAAGGCCTAGCCGAAAGATTTAATTTAGAATCAATTGATTTTGATTTTATGATAAACCACGGTTTAGTTTCAAAAAATGATTTAGTTAAAGTAATGGGCCGTGGTGCAATTACTGCTAAATTAGCTGTTACTGCACACGCTTTTACTGCAACTGCACAAAAAGCAATCGAAAACATTGGTGGTTCTATTGTTAAATTATAAACAATATGAAAAAGCTATTTTCAACATTATCTAATATTTGGAAAATAGAAGAATTAAGAGTGCGTATTTTATACACACTCTTAATTCTTTTAGTTTACAGGGTAGGTTCATTTATTGTGCTGCCAGGTGTAGATCCACAATCATTAAACACACAAACTAAAGAAGGCTTATTAGGTTTACTTAATATGTTTGCAGGTGGCTCTTTTTCTAGAGCATCTATTTTTGCTTTAGGTGTAATGCCTTATATTTCGGCCTCAATTGTTGTTCAATTATTAGGAATAGCAGTACCGTATTTTCAAAAAATGCAAAAGGAAGGCGAAAGTGGTCGTAAAAAAATTAACCAAATTACACGTTATTTAACCATTATTATTACCGCTTTACAAGCAATTGGTTATGTTAAATCTCAAGTTACACATGATGCAATTTTAATAGGAGAACCTTGGTTTACTGTTTCTTGTGTATTTGTTTTAACTGCAGGTACTATGTTTGTAATGTGGATGGGTGAAAAAATTACTGATAAAGGTATTGGTAATGGTATTTCTTTAATAATAATGACGGGTATTATTGCACAATTGCCTTCTGGTTTATTTTCAGAGTTTATTAGTCGCCAATCTGGTCAAGGAGGTTTAATTGCTTTTTTAATTGAGATTGTTGCACTTTTTGCTGTAGTAATGTTTACCGTATTAATTATACAAGGTACTAGGAAAGTTCCTGTACAATACGCTAAAAAAATTGTAGGAAGTAAGCAATTTGGTGGTGTCCGTCAATACATCCCATTAAAATTAAATGCTGCTGGTGTAATGCCAATTATATTTGCGCAAGCAATTATGTTTATACCTTCAACTATTGGTCAATTCTTTCCAGGTGCGCAATCGCCATTATTAGCTTCGTTCAGCGATTATACTTCACTTGCCTACAATTTAACTTTTGCAATATTAATTATATTGTTTACGTTTTTTTATACAGCAATTACCATTAATCCTAATCAAATGGCCGATGATATGAAGAAAAACGGTGGTTTTGTACCAGGTGTAGTACCAGGTAAAACAACTGCCGATTATATTGATGCCATTATTTCACATATTACATTTCCAGGTGCAGTTTCGTTAGCATTTATTGCTATTTTACCATCATTTGCTATAATATTGGGTGTTAACAGCCAGTTTGCTCATTTCTTTGGTGGAACTTCATTATTGATTTTAGTTGCTGTTGTTTTAGATACTTTGCAACAGGTAGAAAGCCATTTATTAATGCGTCATTACGATGGATTAATGAAAACGGGTAGAATAAAAGGACGTAACTCAATTGATACTGTTTCGTCTGGTAATGCGATATAATATGTATGTCGAAGTTTATTTTTAAGACAAACGAAGAAATTGAAATAATTAGAGCCAGTTGTGAAATTTTAGCAAGAACTCACGGAGAAATTGCAAAAAACGTAAAAGCCGGTGTAACAACAAAACAGTTAAACAAAGTTGCCGAAGAATTTATTAGAGACAATGGTGGCATTCCCTCTTTTTTAAACTTCAATGGTTTTCCATATACACTTTGCATATCGTTAAATGATCAAGTTGTACACGGTTTTCCATCGGGGTATCAATTAAGGGATGGTGATATAGTTTCTATAGATTGCGGTGTGATTTTTAACCGCTATTTTTCAGACTCTGCATATACCTACGCAATTGGAGAAATATTGCCGGAGAACCAAAGGTTATTAACTGTAACCAAAGAGTGCTTAAACCTAGCAATAGAAAAAGCGGTTGTTGGAAATAGGATAGGAGATATTTCTTTTGCGGTACAAAACCACGCAGAAAATGCTGGTTTTGGAGTAGTTAGAGAATTGGTTGGACACGGAGTTGGTACAATGGTACACGAAAAACCAGAAGTACCAAATTACGGTAAACGAGGAAGTGGATTAAAATTAGAAGAAGGAATGGTTTTAGCCATTGAGCCAATGATTAACGGTGGTAAAGCTGCTGTAAAGTTTTGGGACGATGGTTGGACGGTTTCTACAAGAGATAAATCACCATCGGCACATTTTGAGCATACCGTAGCAATACGTAAAGGCAAAGCTGATGTTTTATCAAGTTTTGAATATATTGAAGAAGTTTTAAATAAATAAAATTTTTAAATTTATTTTTATTAATTTTGCAACCCGCTTAAACCGGATAATTTAGATAATTTAAAATATGGCTAAACAGTCTTCTATAGAATTAGATGGCATTATAAAGGAAGCATTGTCAAACGCAATGTTTCGGGTAGAATTAGAAAATGGTCACGAGATTATAGCCCATATTTCAGGTAAAATGCGTATGCATTATATTAAAATATTACCTGGCGATCGTGTTAAATTAGAAATGTCGCCTTACGATTTATCAAAAGGCAGAATAACTTATAGATACAAATAAAATGAAAGTTAGATCATCAATCAAAAAGCGTAGTGTTGATTGCAAAATTATCCGTAGAAAGGGTAAGCTTTATGTTATCAACAAAAAAAATCCTAAGTACAAACAACGTCAAGGATAACCGCAATTTTAAAAAAATCAAATAATACTAAATGGCAAGGATAGCAGGTATTGATTTACCAAAAAACAAAAGAGGTGAAATAGGCCTTACTTATATCTTCGGAATAGGAAGAAATACTGCAAAATCTATTTTAGGACAAGCAGCAATAAGTGTAGATAAGAAAGTTCAAGAATGGACGGATGAGGAATTAACCTCAATTCGTAACATTATTAACGAATCTATCAAAGTAGAAGGACAGCTTAGATCTGAAGTTCAATTGAACATTAAACGTTTAATGGACATTGGTTGTTACCGTGGCTTACGCCACAGAAAAGGCTTACCATTACGTGGCCAGAGAACTAAAAATAATTCTCGTACTCGTAAAGGAAAAAGAAAAACAGTTGCTAACAAGAAAAAAGCTACTAAATAATTAATATCAAAAATGGCTAAAACTAAAAAAGTTACCAAGAAGCGTATTGTAGTAATAGAACCTGTTGGACAGGCGCATATTAACGCATCTTTTAACAATATCATTATTACGCTTACCAACAATCAAGGACAAACAATTTCTTGGTCTTCGGCTGGTAAACAAGGCTTTAAAGGTTCAAAGAAAAATACACCTTACGCTGCTTCACAAGCTGCAATTGATTGCGGTAAAGTTGCCCACGATTTGGGTTTACGTAAAGTAGAAGTTTTTGTTAAAGGTCCAGGCTCAGGTCGCGAATCGGCAATACGTACTTTACAAAACTCAGGTTTAGAAGTAACTACCATACGTGATATTACACCATTGCCTCACAATGGCTGTCGCCCACCAAAAAAGAGAAGAGTTTAATTAATTATTTTTTTAAAGCTAAGATTTAACAACAAATGTTGTTGATACTTTAAAATAAACAAACAATGGCAAGATATACAGGTCCAAAATCAAAAATCGCCCGTAAATTCAGAGAACCAATTTTTGGTCCCGATAAGGCACTAGACAGAAAAAATTATCCTCCTGGCCAACACGGTCAGTCTAGAAAAAGAGGTAAAGAGTCTGAATACAAAGTTCAGCTTATGGAGAAACAAAAAGTAAAATACACTTACGGTGTATTAGAAAAACAATTCTCTAATTTATTTAAAAAAGCTTCGGCCCGCGAAGGTATCACTGGTACTAACTTACTACAATTATTAGAAGCAAGGTTAGATAACGCCGTTTATCGTTTTGGTATTTCACCAACACGTTCAGGTGCTCGCCAATTGGTATCTCACCGTCACATTACGGTTAATGGTGAGGTTGTAAACATCCCATCATACACTTTAAAATCAGGTGATGTTGTTGCGGTACGTGAAAAATCTAAATCGGTTGAAGCTATTACGCACTCGGTTGCTGGTCGTATGTTAAACAAGTACAATTGGTTAGAGTGGGATGGTAAAGCTTTAACAGGTAAGTTTTTACAATATCCAGATCGCGAAAGCATACCAGAAAATATTAAGGAAAACTTAATTGTAGAGCTTTACTCTAAATAATAATGCTAAATAATGTTGATTATCATACATAATATGGTAATCAATTTTTAATTACAGAATAACGATAAATAAAAAGGCAAATAAATGGCAATTTTAGCATTTCAAAGACCCGATAAGGTAATTATGCAGAAATCAAATGAGTTTGAGGGAACGTTCGAATTTCGTCCCTTAGAACCAGGTTTCGGTGTTACAATTGGTAACTCTTTAAGAAGAATACTTTTATCATCATTAGAAGGTTACGCAATTACTTCGGTACGTTTCTCTGATGTTTCTCACGAGTTTTCGACCATAAAAGGCGTTGCCGAAGATGTTGTTGATATTATTTTAAATTTGAAACAAGTACGTTTCAAAAAAACAGGTGACTCGGGCGATAACGAAAAAATATTTGTTATCATTAACGGACAAGAAACATTTAATGCAGGGGATATTACCAAATTTTCTAACAATTTTGAGGTTTTGAACCCTGATTTTGTTATTTGTAATATGGCCGAATCGGTTACTTTAGAATTAGAGTTAACCATAAATAAAGGTAGAGGTTACGTTGCTGCTGAAGAAAATAGTAATCCAGATTCTTTAATTGGTGTAATAGCAATTGATTCTATTTACACTCCAATTAAAAATGTTAAATACACAATTGAAAACTTTAGAGTAGAGCAAAAAACTGATTACGAGAAACTAATTTTGGATATTACAACCGATGGTTCGATACATCCAGAGGAAGCTTTAAAAGAAGCAGCTAAAATTCTTATTCAACACTTTATGTTGTTTTCTGATGAGAATTTGGTGTTAGAATCTCAAGCTAAAGAAGAGACTAAGGAAGTTGACGAAGAAGTTTTACATATGCGTAAAATTTTAAAAATGGAATTGGTTGATTTAGACTTATCGGTTAGGGCATTAAATTGCTTAAAAGCAGCAGACATTCGTTCGTTAGCCGAACTTGTATCGTATGATGTTGCCGATATGTTAAAATTTAGAAACTTTGGTAAAAAATCTTTAACTGAAATTCAAGAATTAGTAAAATCAAAAGGTTTAACTTTTGGTATGAACCTTTCTAAATTTAAGTTAGACGAAGAATAAGATTTAGCTTTTATTAAGCTAGAATTATAATACAATTATTAATCTCGCATAATTCCCGGTTTGCTTTTAAGGCTTAAAACTGACGGTATGCGGAAATAAAAAAACAATGAGACACGGAAAAAAATTCAATCACTTAGGGCGTACAACTAGTCACCGTAAAGCAATGCTTGCAAATATGGCTTCATCGCTTATTTTGCATAAACGTATTACCACAACAGTTGCAAAAGCAAAAGCATTACGCATGTATGCTGAGCCTATTTTAACAAAATCTAAAAACGATACTACACACTCTCGTCGTACGGTTTTTAAATTGTTACAAAATAAAGAAGTGTTAACTATTTTATTTAGAGAGGTTGCCGAAAAAATCGCAACTCGCCCAGGTGGTTACACACGTATTGTAAAATTAGGCAATAGATTAGGTGATAATGCTTCTATGGCAATTATTGAACTTGTTGATTTTAATGAAATTTACAGTAAGGAAATTAAGGTAGAGAAAAAAGCAACTCGCCGTAGAGGTGGTGGTTCGGGTGCTGCAAAAGCCGCTAATACAACCGAAACTGTAGTTGCAGATGCTCCAGTTATTGTTGATGATTTTGAAGGAATGGATTTAGATGCAGATGACGAAACTAAAGAAGAGCCTAAGGCGTAATACTTTTTATAAAATTTTTGAAAGCTCCGATGAAAATTGGAGCTTTTTTTGTTAATACGATTTTAGTAAAATATACAGCAATTTTATTTATTTTATCTCACAAATAATATATATAAATATTCATTGAGTTGATTATTAATTAATTCCAGTTTTTAAGTATATGTTTTCTTCAAACCATCTTGTAAATTTCATAAAGTTTTTTTTCTTAAATTTAATAAAGCCTAATGTATATATGAAAGCATTTTTACCCCTATTTTTTTTATTGTCTAATATTAATTCAATGTCGTTTACTTAAGCAAAAGTACACGATATTTTAATCAAAAATGATTTTTTTATATGCGCTTTTTGTTGTATTTTTAAGTAGTATATAG
>REAS01000011.1 GCA_004294495.1 Sphingobacteriales bacterium | reverse complement strand
ATTGCATAATCAGATGATTAAAAGGCATAAAGCCCGTAAAAAAGATATTGAAAGGTATTATAAAAATGAAGATTCTTAAAGTATAAAAGTAGAATTAATTAAACAAAAATAGTTTTTGTGTGAAAAGCGCTAATCCTAAAGCCGTACAATATTATAAAAATATAATTTCTGTTACTACCACCGTACCCGATTTTTGGTTTAAGTTTTCTATAATTTGCGATCGCATCATTACCAACTGGTTTTTAATAACCGATGATTCTATGCGCACAAATAGCTTTTTGTCTTTAATAAAAATTTCTTTGGTACGATTTGCAACCGCCACGCCCATAATATCTTGCCAAGCTGCAATTACATTTGTTTCGTCAAATTTACCTTTAAGGCGATAAACGTTTAACAATTGCGCCATTGCCTCTTTTAAGGTTTTATCGTTAGTTCTGTTCATTTAGTTTGCCGTTAAAAATTTCAAATATTTTTGGTGTTTTACCTATTTCGCTAAAAATAGTTTTAATGCGATTGGCGTTTGTATCGGTAATAAAAATTTGTCCAAAATCCCCGTTCGATACCATTTCCATTAACTTTTTAACTCGGTGTTCATCTAATTTATCAAAAATATCATCTAATAAAAGTAAAGGTTTAAAGCCTTTTAACTTATTTAAAATAGCGTATTGGGCAAGTTTTAAAGCTATTAAAAACGATTTTTGTTGCCCCTGCGAACCAAACTTTTTTAACGGCATGTTGTGTATGGTAAAAACAAGTTCGTCTTTGTGTATGCCTGTGGTGGTGCGTTGCAAAATACGGTCGCGTTGTAAGCTGTTACTTAATAATGTTTTAAAATTGTTGGCAAACAATTGCGACTCGTAAACCAATTCAACCACCTCGGTTTGGTTGCTAATGTACTGGTAATGGTGGTTAAAAACGGGCATAAAAATTTCTAAAAATGCTTTGCGCTTATCAAATATTTTTTGGCCACATTGTACCAATTGTTCATCATAAATTTCTAAAAGGCTGGCATCAAACTGCCCAGTATCGGCAATTTGTTTTAGTAAGGCATTACGGTTAAGAAGTGTTTTGTTGTAAATTATCAGTTCGTCTAAATAATTACTATCGGTTTGCGAAAGTGCGTTATCAATAAATTTTCGTCTTTCTTCACTCCCTTCTAAAATTAAGCTAATATCATTTGGCGATATCATCACTAACGGAAAAAGCCCTATATGATCGGCAAGGCGTGTATATTCTTTCTTGTTTCTTTTAAATTGTTTCTTGTGATTTTTTTTTACACCAACCGCAACCATTTCATCGGCATTGCTTTTATTAAACATACCTTGGATAACAAAAAAATCTTTCTCTTGCTTAATTTGCTGACTATCAATAGGATTAAAAAAACTTTTACAAAGTGATAGGTAATGAATAGCATCTAACAAATTGGTTTTTCCTGCACCATTATTACCAGTAAATGCATTTACAGTTTCCGAAAACGAAAACTCGCTTTCATCATAATTTTTAAAATTTATTACCGATAGTGATTTTAAATACATTGAAAAACAAAGATAAAAGAGATTTTTGATTTATGAGGTTTGATTTTGGATTGTCTTTATCAGATTATATGCTTTAATGTTTATCGAAAACAGCATTTAACCTTACTACTAATAAACGATTTGCCACAAAAATTTCACAAAACAGTAAGATTGTTTAATTTCGCTTAATGGCAAACGTAAAAGCAACAATACCTAAAGGCACTCGCGATTTTAACCCCACACAAATGGGCCGTCGTAATTATATTTTTGATACCATAAAAAAAGTATTTAAAAAATATGGTTACCAAGAAATACAAACGCCAACAATGGAAAACTTAGATACCTTAACGGGTAAATATGGCGACGAAGGCGACCAACTCATATTTAAAATACTTAATAGTGGCGATTATTTAGCCAAATTGGGTACAAATTTAACCGAGCTAAAATCGCAAAACTTAACACCAAAAATTAGTGAAAAAGCATTAAGGTATGATCTTACCGTACCTTTTGCCCGTTACGTTGTGCAGCACCAAAACGAAATTACTTTACCATTTAAACGGTACCAAATACAACCCGTTTGGCGAGCCGACAGACCACAACGTGGCCGTTACCGAGAGTTTTACCAATGCGATGCCGATGTGGTTGGTACAGATAGTTTACTTAACGAAGCCGAATTTATTTGTATTTATGATGAAGTTTTAACCCATTTAGGATTACAAGATTTTACTATAAAAATAAATAACCGCAAAATTTTAACTGGCATTGCCGAAATTTTGGGTAAACCCGATTTAATAATAGACCTTACCGTTGCCATAGATAAACTAGATAAAATTGGTTTTGATGGGGTAACCACCGAGCTTTTAAACAAAGGATTTTCGGCCAACGATATTGATAAGCTAGAACCAATTATACTATTAAATGGCAATAACGAAACAAAACTAGAAAACTTAAAAGCAATTTTAAATTCATCGGCAGCTGGTTTACAGGGTATCGAAGAAATTTACACTATTCTTAATTACCTAACATCCTTTGAATTGCAAAACGCTAAAGCAGAGCTTGATTTAAGTTTAGCCAGGGGTTTAAATTATTACACGGGTTGCATTTTTGAAGTTAAAACCAACCAAGCCACCATGGGCAGTATTGGCGGCGGTGGCCGATACGATAATCTTACGGGTATGTTTGGGCTACACGGCTTAACGGGCGTAGGTATATCTTTTGGTGCCGATAGAATTTATGATGTTTTAGAAGAATTAAATCTTTTTCCGGCCAATGCCGAGCAAAGTACACAAATACTTATTTGCGCTTTAGGCAAAGCCGAGGAAATTTATGGCTTAAGTATTTTAAACCTTTTACGTAAACAAAATATAGCAACGGAATTGTACCCATTTGGTGCAAAAATTAAAAAACAAATGCAATACGCCAACGATAAGCAAATTGCCTACACCTTAATTATAGGCAGCCAAGAAATGGAAACCGGAAAATTTACCTTAAAAAATATGGAAACTGGCGAGCAGCAGCAATTAACTATTGATGAAGTCTTGAGTAAGATTTAAAACTTTAATACAAACTATTTTTTTAAAAAAAATTTGTAAAAGGTAAATAATAAAGAGTTTTTTTAGAAAAGCAAAGCTAAAAGCATTTTACAAACATAGTTCCCGTGTTACATTGTAGCCCCTTTTGAAAAAAAAGGGGGCTGCCATTTCACCCGGGTTTAGGTGGCTAAAATGGTGCTGTTATTTATGGTTTAAACAGCGTAAAACCACAAACCAGAAATTCGAAGCAAATATATTTTGAGCGTAAATCTAATACTGCTTGTAACTGCCTTTGCCGCCGCGTACTTGCTGCGTTTTATCTAACGAATTCATTTGGCCTTTCATCATTTTAATTTGGTCGGCTAAAAGTTTGCTAGTATCTGCCTTTTCGGCTTCTTTAATTAGGCGTAATGCTTCGCGTTTATTACGTTTGCCCATTTCTACACCTGCTAAACTTAAGTTTGCTAAAGCAATATTGTGGCCCATAGTTAAACCAGCAGCTAAAGCCTTTTTAAAGTACTTTTCAGCTTTCATGGGTGCTTTTCTCGATTCTATAATACCCAACAACAAGTTATAATATCCTAATTGGCCTTTGTATAATTCGGTTTCGGGGTTTTTAATAGCTGCTAACCACTCTCCCGATTTATCCATATTTTCTTTACGCAAGTACCATTGCGCTAACAACATTTTTTCGTTAAAAATAAATGTTACCAAAACCAATATACCTAAAAGTATAAACAAAATACCCCAAGCCCAGTGCGAAACAAACATTAACGTTACGGCAATTCCCAACAATATGGCTCCTATAATTATTCTGATAAAATTTGGCATCGTTATTACTATTTTTGAGGCGCAAATATCCGTTTAATTGCGTTCCAAATCAATAGAAACTAAATAAATATGTTAGTAAAATTAGAAGCATCGTGGTTGACCTTTTTACACCCCGAATTTGAAACAGAATATATGCAGAATTTACGCCAGTTTTTGTATCAACAACAACAAAATGGTACAATAATTTACCCGCAAAATAATACCATATTTAAAGCTTTTGAACTTACGCCAATTAATAATGTAAAGGTGGTTATATTAGGGCAAGACCCTTACCACGGCCCAGGGCAAGCACATGGTTTATCTTTTTCGGTACAAAAAGGAGTTTCTACACCACCATCGTTAAAAAATATTTATAAAGAGCTAGTAAACGATGTTTTAGGCTTTAAAAATCCGCCACACGGCGATTTAACTTATTGGGCACAGCAAGGTGTGTTACTATTAAACTCAACATTAACGGTTGAAGCAAATAAACCAGGGTCGCACCAAAAAGCAGGTTGGCAAAATTTTACTAACGAAGTAATTAAAACCATATCAAACCAAAAACAAAATGTGGTTTTTATATTGTGGGGGAAGTTTGCCCAAGCGCAAGCTACTTTAATTGATACCAAAAAACACTGTGTGATACAATCTGCACACCCATCACCTTTTTCGGCTCATCGTGGTTTTTTGGGTTCTAAACCATTTAGTAAAACAAACAATTATTTAAGAAAAAATGGTTTAAAAGAAATAGATTGGCAAATTACTTAACAGTTTCAACACGTAAACCTAAATCGTTTATCCCATCTAATGGGTTATCTCGCATATTCTGCTCAACAACAATAAGGTATTTTCCTTTTTGTGCGAAACTAAAGTTTTGTTTATAAGGTAATTGGCAGGTAAACAAATCACCCGCGGTAGTGCCCAGCCAAGCACCATCTGTAGTAGCAAGGTTAAATTCTATTCTTTCGGTTTTCTTCTTTTTATCCGGACTAACAATGGTTACTTTAAACCAAATATTGGCGTACTTATAGGCATCGGTATGGCGCAAATTTATAAATAGGTTATAATTTTGAGTTGTATTGGTAATTTCAACAACGGTTTTTATGGGTTGTGCGTAAGTCCAATGTTGGTTGGGTATTGTAAAAAAATTATCAACAATGGCATTATCTACACAGCTTTGTTGTGTGACAAGCAAAACCCCAATAACAAATATTATAAACCTATTTTTCATTTATATTGAAGGCGCTTGAGGTGGTTTATTACGGTTTTTATTGCGATTATTATTAAATTTCTTCTTTTTTGGTGCTTCGCCTGTTTGGGTATTTGCTACTACATCTACTTTTAAAGTTGGCTTAGGTACAGTTTGGGTATTAGCTTTCTGTGGCGAATTTAAAGGTGTAACACCATCTGCATTTATACGAGCTTTGGGTTTAGGTTTACTTTTTTTCTTTTTTCTAGCCTTTTCATCCAAACGGGTTAAACTATCTTGCCCAACCACATTTTCGTAATCAAAAGCTTTAATTACGTGTTTTGTTTCTTCAATTTCTAGCGCAAGATCTTTCAAATCGTCGGGTTTTTCGCCAGTACGGTTCATTTCCTTGATTTCTTTAACACGACTAATTTCTAAAGGTATCCAAGTATTTTCTTCGCCAGGATAAACGTACCACATTATTTTTTTAAAAATATCTGTTTTTTGCAATCTTGCATCTCCACGCGTTGTTTTTAAACGATCAACATTATCGGGTATATGTTTTAAGGCATCCATATAACTATCTAACTCAAAATTTAAGCAGCATTTTAATTTACCGCATTGGCCAGCTAGTTTTAATGTATTTAAAGATAGGTTTTGGTACCTAGCCGAAGCAGTTGAAACTGTTTTAAAATCGGTTAACCATGTAGAGCAGCATAACTCTCGGCCACAGCTACCAATACCACCCAAGCGGCTAGCTTCTTGGCGCATACCAATTTGACGCATTTCTATACGTACCCTAAAACTATCGGCAAGTCGTTTTATTAAATCCCTAAAATCAACCCTTCCTTCGGCGGTATAATAAAAAGTAGCTTTGGTTTTATCGCCTTGGTAATCAACATCGCTAAGTTTCATAGCTAAACCTAGTTCTATAGCAATAGTGCGGGCTTTATGCATGGTTTGCGATTCCATTTCTTTGGCCAATTTCCATTTATCAACATCGGCTGGGGTAGCTTTTCTAAAAATTTTAAGTTCAACTTTTTCTTCGTTTGTACGTCTTTTTTTCATCTGCATACGCACCAACTCTCCCGTAAGGGAAACATGGCCAATATCGTAACCACCAACACCTGTTTCTACTGCCACAAGCTCTCCAGCTTCAAAATAAATATTTTCTGTATTTTTATAAAACTCTTTTCTTGAGCCTTTAAACCGTACTTCTACAATATTAAAAGGTTTATAATTGGCGGGCAAATCCATATCGGCAAGCCAATCGTAAACATCTAATTTACTACAGCCGCCATCGGTTAAGCAAGAACCATTACTTTTACAGCCTCCAGGCGTACATCCGCCAGTAGCGCAACTTCCACATCCCATAATTTATACTAATATATGTTGAGCCCCCGCAGGGAACGTATTAAACTTTAATAATTTTACTAACATCAAAGATACATCTAAAAATAATATTTTAGGGTTAGCATTTCTTTCAATATGATAATGTGCTTTTTCAAATTCGGCGGCAATATACTCGGCCTTAGCAAAATCTAAAAATTTACTAAACTTGCTTATAAAATCCAACTCTTTATCGGGTAAATGTATTAAAACAGGTGTTTGAGCCAAAAACAAAATAGCCTCACGCATAATATTTATGCCGTATTTAAAAAAGTTTTTTTGATTTTCTCTCCCCATTTTAGCCAACTCGTCTACCAAATCTACAATTTCTAAGCCTTTATTTTGTAAGCAATAACGCATCAATTTCACAAAAGTATCGTGATAATTATTTTCTTGATGCTCTAAAAACTCTTGTGCTGTATGTAAGTTTCCGTTACTTAAATAAGCTATTTCTTGGGCTTTATTTAAATCGGTTTCTTTAACGTTTACCAAATAGTTAATTACATTTTGATTGTCTAATTTTGGTATTTTAACAATTTGAGTACGAGAAACAATGGTGTTTAACAACAATTCTTGATTTTGTGCCACCAACAAAAACAAAGTTTTAGCTACCGGTTCTTCAATTATTTTTAATAATGCGTTACCCGATGCTACCAAATACTCGGGCAGCCACATAATCATTATTTTATAATCGGCCTCAAAAGGTTTTAAACTTAAACGGCCAATTATGTTGTGACTTTCGGCAATGTTTATGTTAAACTGCTTATTATCAACATTTAGTTTATTTCGCCAATTATCTAAGCCTAAATATGGGTTTTCTAAAATAGCTTGGCGCCATTGGCTTATGTAATTTACAGATACATCGTCTTTATCTTTTGCAAAAAACGGGTACGAGAAATGTAAATCGGGGTGTATTAGCTTTTGGTATTTTTTGCAAGATGCGCACTCGCCACAAGCATCATCAGGTTGCTTATTATAGCAGCAAATATATTGGGCGTAAGCAATAGCTAAGGCTAAACTTCCGCTACCCTCGGGCCCTAAAAATAATTGTGCATGGCTAACCCTATTTTGGTTAACAGTACTTATAAGATGCTTTTTAACTACATCTTGCCCTACAATATTTTTAAACAGCATTGGGGCAAAATAAGCAAATTGTGTGAATTTTGGGTTTTGTTTTTATAAAATTGGAAAGTTGATTGAAACGAACAACTTATTAAACTAAGTTTGATTAATTAATTTTGTATTCCTCTAATTTAAAAACCAAAATATTACATTTGCAACCTTATGACAAAAGAAAACTTGCAGGATTTAAGAGATAGGGTAACTTCTCTGAGGAGGCATCTTTGACCTCGATACCAAATTAGAACAACTTCACCGCGAACAAGATTTAACCTTACAACCTGGTTTTTGGGACAATCCGAAAGATGCCGAAAAGGTTTTACATGCTATAAACAATAAGAAAGTTTGGACGGATGGCTATCAAAAAACAGTTTCGGCAATTGATGATGCGGGAATTATGCTCGAATTTTTTCAAACTGCCGACGCTACCGAACAAGAAGTTGATTTGGCTTACGCCGATGCTTTAGCGCAATTAGAAGAGCTAGAATTTAAAAATATGCTTTCGGCTGAGGAAGACCAACTAAACGCTGTTTTGCAAATTACCGCTGGGGCGGGAGGAACCGAAAGTTGCGATTGGGCGGCTATGCTTATGCGTATGTATATTATGTGGGGCGAAAAAAATGGCTGTAAAGTTACCGAACAAGATTCGCAAGAAGGAGATGTTACAGGCATTAAAACTGTTACCGTACAGTTTGAAGGCGCTTTTGCTTACGGTTACTTAAAAGGTGAAAACGGAGTTCACCGTTTGGTACGTATTTCACCATTTGATGCAAATGCAAAACGTCACACATCTTTTGCATCGGTTTATGTGTACCCATTGGTTGATGATACGATTGAGATTGAAGTTAACCCATCGGAAATTGAATTCGAAACTTTTAGATCTGGCGGTGCGGGAGGCCAAAACGTAAACAAGGTTGAAACCGCCGTACGTTTATACCACAAACCTAGTGGCATTGTAATAAAAAATCAAGAATCACGGTCGCAGTTGCAAAATAAAGAAAACGCAATCCGACTCCTAAAATCACAACTCTACGAAATAGAAATACGTAAACGTATGGAAGCTAGCGCAACGGTTGAAGGCAATAAAAAGAAAATAGAATGGGGATCGCAAATACGCAACTACGTTTTACACCCTTATAAATTGGTTAAAGATTTAAGAACAAGTTACGAAACATCTAACGCACAAGCGGTTTTAGATGGCGATTTAAACCCGTTTTTAAAAGCATATTTAATGGAGTTTTAATTTTTCCCGATACCCCTATAAACCAAGAAAGGAAACCGTATGGTTTCCTTTCTTGTTAACCCAACTTGTATAATTGCGTCCCAAACGCCTAAACAAATGTCAAATTTCGACTAAATTTCACTATATTTTCATTTGTTTTTTCGGTAGAAAAAT
>REAS01000010.1 GCA_004294495.1 Sphingobacteriales bacterium | reverse complement strand
CCTATATACTACTTAAAAATACAACAAAAAGCGCATATAAAAAAATCATTTTTGATTAAAATATCGTGTACTTTTGCTTAAGTAAACGACATTGGATTAAGATTATATAAAAGGCGAATTTGTTGTTACAACTGAGAAGAAAGCAGGGTAACCTGAGTTCGATTAATAAAACATTGTTCACTATAGTTTTGATTATGATTAGGGCGTTTTAACACGCCGGGAGTTTATCCTGACAAAGGAAGGGCTATATCTTTTTTTACTTTTCTATCCCCCCGACCCCCGAAGGGGGAGATTCGGCGTAAAAAAAGGATGCCGCTACCGTCGTTAACGCTTTAAAAGCGTAAATATCATTGGTTTACAGCAAATTATACTATAGCTTTATAATCGAACTCAGGTTAGTAACGTATAAAAAGTCCATATTTAGCCCATTTCGCAATAGGTTATGGCTATAAAAAAGTTTGTATTGGCAAAAACCAAAATTAAAAATAACCAAGTTATTGTATGGTGATACTAGGTTTTAAAACCAATTGGGTTACCTTATGGCTGAACCGATAACCCCGAAAGAGCAAATTTGTATAATAAATACAAAATGCCAGCATCGCCGTTTTAGGTTAGTATAAATAATTAAATTAGGAATCTACTTAAATTATTATTATGCTAAAAACTAAACATAAGCCCTTGCATTTTTGCCTTCCATCCAATTTATATAAGCTTTATTTACTACTTTATTACCGCCAGGTGTTGGATAATTGCCCGAAAAATACCAGTCGCCAAGATGGTTAGGGCAAGCAATATGAAGGTTTTCTAAACTTTGATATACAACTTCAACCTTTGCTTTAACTTCGGCAGGGGTAATTATTTGTGCAATTTTTGCGGATATTTCTTCGGGAGTAAAAGGTGCATAAATTTCTTTAACGTAATTAATTACATTTTCTTTTGGGGTATTAACTTGGGCTTTACATTTGTCGTAAACATCAAACAAAATATATTCTTGCCCGGTTTCTTTTAACAATTGTACTGCGGCTTCAAATGCTACAAATTCGCCCATTTTACTCATATCAATTCCATAACAATCGGGGTAGCGTATTTGCGGAGCAGATGAAACGATAATAATTTTTACAGGTCCAAGCCTGTCAAAAATTCGTAAAATACTTTGTTTAAGGGTTGTACCTCGTACAATCGAATCGTCCATTGCTACCAAAGTATCTACATCTCGGGTAATTAAACCGTAAGTAGTATCGTAAACGTGGGCAACCATATCGCTACGTTCGGCATCTTGAGTTATAAAAGTGCGCATTTTTGCATCTTTTATAGCAAGTTTTTCTACTCGTGGTGTTAAATTTAAAATTTTATCTAACTCCTCATTAGTTAAATTGCTGGTATTATTAATTAACGCTTCACGCTGAGTTTGCTTGGTGTAGGCGTGTAAACCTTCCACCAAACCATAAAACGAAACTTCGGCGGTATTGGGTATGTAGGTAAAAACAGTGTTTTCTATATCGTGGTTTACTAATTCTAAAATTTTAGGACAAAGTAAACGACCTAATTTTTTTCGTTCTCGGTAAATATCGGCATCGCTACCTCTCGAAAAATAAATACGCTCGAACGAACAAGATTTTTGTTCGGTAGGTTTTCTAAACATTTCTTCCGAAAAAGTACCGTCTTTTTTAATAATTAAAGCGTGACCGGGTTTAATTTCTTTTACTTGCCCAATTTTAATATTAAAGGCTGTTTGTAAAGCTGGCCTTTCCGATGCTGCAACTACAATTTCATCATCGTGGTAATAATATGCTGGCCTAATTCCTGCTGGATCTCGTAAAACAAAAGCATCGCCATGGCCAAAAATACCGCTAATAGTGTAGCCACCATCCCACGTTTTTGCCGATTTTTTTAAAATCTTAATTACATCTAAGTTATTGGCTATCAGTTCTGATATTTCAATATTATCAAATCCTTCTTTCTTAAAATAATCGAAAAGCAGTTGGTTTTCATCATCTAAAAAGTGCCCTATTTTTTCTAAAACGGTTACTGTATCAGCTCGCTCTTTAGGATGTTGCCCTAAATCGTAAAGTTGTTGTAAAAGCTCGTCGACGTTGGTCATATTAAAATTACCCGCTATAACCAAGTTACGGCTCATCCAATTATTTTGGCGTAAAAACGGGTGGCAAGCTTCAATACTGTTTTTGCCGTGTGTGCCGTAGCGCAAGTGGCCTAACAAAACTTCGCCTGTAAAACTTATGTTTTCTTTAAGCCATTCGGCATCATTTAACAACTCGGGATGTTCTTTTTCTACAGCTGCAAAACGTTTCATCACGTACGAAAAAATATCCTGAACGGCATTTTTTTCCATCGACCTGTGGCGACTTATGTATCGGTTACCCGGTTTAACATCTAATTTAATGGTTGCAATCCCAGCACCGTCTTGCCCTCGGTTGTGCTGTTTTTCCATCAATAAATACAGTTTATTTAGCCCATAAAGTGCGGTGCCGTATTTTTCTTGATAAAAAGAAAGAGGTTTTAAAAGTCGGATAAATGCTATACCGCATTCGTGTTTAATCGAGTCGCTCATTAAATGCTTTTTATAAGCACACAAATTTAAGATTTTATTATGAACTCAAAAGTTTATCTTAAACCAAATTTATAAAATCGTATAAACTAAAAACATTAGAGTTTAAAAAATAGGGTTCTTACACGATAAGTTTAGAAATTTAACAATGCGTAATTTGGGATATGTGATATGCTTTGAGCATATTAATATAAATATAAATATTTAAAATAAAGGTGTTTAATTATATTTATTAAAAAAAAATATGATTATATATGTAATGAAATTGGGCTGTTTCTAATTATGAAAAAGGTATTTTTTTAGTATAGCGTAAGAAGTTATTATGCTTGGTTTAAATTTTATAAATTAGTTGAAATTAAGTGGATTTAAGAGTTTTTGCTTTTATTTTTAATAAATTTTGAATTGTTGCTATAAAAATTTAGTTTTGCACTCCCTATAACAAATGGCGGTCGTAGCTCAGCTGGTTAGAGCACTGGTTTGTGGTGCCGGGGGTCGTGGGTTCGAGCCCCATCGTCCGCCCCAAAAAAAGTCTTTCATGTAATGTGGAAGACTTTTTTGTTTATTGGGGTTTTTGCGTTAGGGATAGCAGTGGAAATCAATTTTGCTTAACCTAATTATGTTTTTTTGTAGAAATATTTGAGCAAAATTATTATAACGAATAGCCCGACCCTTTTCGGGGAACGCCCATATTAAAAAAACCTTCTAATTACTTAAAGTTAAAACTCCTAGATATTGTTGGTTATCGTCTTCGTACATAATTTGTAGTTGCCAACCAGCATCGGTAGCTAGTTTTTGCATTAATATGGGGTCTATGTACAACCACGAAAACCATTCGCCTTTTTGGTTATTGTACTCATATTGATAATCTATTTCGCCGTAATAACTTTCCATTTCTGGCGGTTCGTTATGGTATAAATAAGCAACATCGCTAGAATCGAAGATTATTTTACCACCAGGGTTTAACAACTGTTTGGCGTAATTTAAAAACACTTTTAAGTTATCAACATAGCCACAAAAACCTATGCCGTTCATCATTAATAAAAGGGTATCAAACTTTTGAGAGGTATAGGAAAGTATATTTTGATTTACAATGTTTTTTATGCCCTTTAATGCCATTACATGGCAAGCACCTGCCGAAAGCTCAATTGCAGTAACCTCAAAACCTTGTTGTTGTAATAATAAACTATGTACACCTGTACCTGCACCAATATCTAAAACTTTACCCGAGCATAAACTAAGCGCAAATACCTCTAAATCGGGCATATCATCTAGTGTTCTAAAAAAATCATCGAGGGGTAAAAGCTCTGCGGTATCGTAACTGTTGTGCAGTAAAATCTCGGTTTTTAGGGTATTAAAATAATAGTCTTTTAAAAAATCGCCATAAATATCCATATCTAAATTTTTTAATATGATTTTAAAAACTCATCGGTACGCATAAATTGGTGGTTTTTGCTTTTCATTTTTAAGATAAAATTTTCGATAATGGCAACAAAATTTTCGCCCGAGTTTTTAATAACGTAATTGGGCATTCCTAACTCGGGGTTTTGTAAATCAGTAAACTCCCAAGGGTGAAAATATGTATTTAAATAGCCGTCATTTTTTATTGTCCATTGGCATAAAAAATGAATAATAAATTGAGGTAGGTTGTGGAAAGTGAGCCAAAATAATGGAAACCTAAACCACGGACTTACCGATGCAGGTACTTGTAAAACATCATTTTCTGCAAAAATAGTTCGGGGTTTATTAAAATTATTGTACCTACCAGGCAAGTAGGTTGGGTTTAGCGATGAGTTGTACAAATAACCAGCTTTTTGTAATTCGGTTTCATCAAAAGGTGCCATACGAGCCATACGGTAGCCAGTTATGGTTTGGCCACTAATTTCTTCGAGTTTTTGTTTACTTTCTAATAAGTGTTTAGATTCAAAAACAGAATGGTAATATCCGTGAGATGCCAATTCGTGTCCTTGGGCAACAATTTGACTTATAATTTGGGTTTCGTTTATGGCAAAATTTGCAGTACAATAAAAAGTGGCTTTAATTTGATGTTTTTGCAAAAGTGCTAAAATGCGTTGTGTACCCAATACCGAAATTTCTAATTGTTGGGCAAAAGGTATTTGTTTGCCATATTCGTAAGGCATATCAAACTCCTCAATATCAAAACTTAATAAAATTTTACCCATTATTATAAATTGGTGGTGCGTACAATGTAGTTTGGCCGCTGTTTAGATTGTATAAATAGTTTACCAATATAAATTCCAATTATGCCTAAAATTATCAATTGTAAGCCACCAAAAAACACTATAGAAACAACAACAGTTGCCCAACCAGCAACATCTTTTCCTAAATAATGTTCGTAAATTACATAAGGAATGTATAGTATTGCCAACGTTGAAAATATAAAGCCCAAATAAACAGCCATGTACAATGGTTTTACGCTAAAAGCGGTTATACCTTCAACGGCAAATTTTAACATTTTTTTAAACGGATATTTGCTAACACCTGCATGGCGTTGATTTGCATTAAAAGCAATTTTAATACTTTTAAAACCCAGCCAGTTTATTAGCCCACGCATAAAAATGCTATTTTCGGTTAAATTTTTTAGGGTATTGGCTACATGCCTATCTATTAACCTAAAATCAGACGAACCTTTTTCAATTTTAGTATCGGATAAGGTATTGATGATTTTGTAAAATAAATTAGACCCGCTTTTTTTAAAAAAGCTAGTTTCGGCTGGGTAGGTTCGTTGTGTACTTACAATATCAAAACCGTTTTCCCAATGTTTTAGCATTAAGCTAATTAGCTCTGGCGGATGTTGCATATCGCCATCCATACTTATTATGCAATGGCCTGTGGCGTAATCGTAACCAGCTTTTAAGGCATTTTGGTGTCCAAAATTTTTAGTTAATTCAATACTAAAAATATTTGGGTGTTTTTGAGATAACAGTTGAATTTTCTCTAATGTATTGTCACGGCTACCATCATCAATAAAAATAATTTCGAAAATGTAGTTTAGGCTTTTTGTAACCGCTAAAATTTCTTTTGCAATAAAATCAATATTTTGCTCTTCGTTATAAACGGGTATTACTATCGAAACTTTTTTTGCCATTTGCTTACAATAATATTAAAATTTAATGACGATGATAAAATATATTAGATAAATTTTAATTAAAAAAAAATTGATTTTTGCGTGGTTTACAAACTTCTAAAAACTGTTTACCATGCTGTTATGCAATGTTTTAGAACTCCAATATCCACTAGCTATTATTCTACGAATTGTAAATAATGGGTTTATAGAATCGCGTTTGGTTGCCAAAATGTAGGCATCTTTAAAACCACGTTTTTTAAGCTCGGGTATTGCTTGTGGGTTCCATAAGCCAAAAGGGTAGGCAAAATGGTCTATTTTTTTACCTGTAATAGTTTCGAGGGTTTGCGTAGGTTTTTCTATTTGTTTTACCCAATCATCGCCTTGATATTTTTTGACGTTTTGGTGGTCGTAAGTATGGCTGCCAATGGTGTTTCCTAAATCAGATAATTCTTTAATTTGGGTTTTATCCATATATTTAAACCTACCACGTTTGCCAATTGATACCGTCATAATAAAATATACGCCCTTATAACCGTACTTTTTTAAAGTAGTTGCGCCAACGGTATATTGGTCGAGGTCGGTATCGTCGAAGGTTATCATTACAGGTTTAGACGGTAGTGGGTTGCCGTAAGCTAAATAATTGTACAATTCATCGGGTAAAATAGTATGGTAGCCACTATCTGCCAGCATTTTAATGTGTTGTTTAAAAGTTTCTACTGGGGTAATATAATCTTTACCCGATTTAGAATCGCTATTGGTCCAATTTCTAATTTGGTGGTAACATAAAATAGGCACTTGTTTGCGGGCTAAAATAGTTGCAGCATCGGCAATTTTTTGGTTTTTATTTTGGGTAGGATTTTCTGCAGGATTTCCAGTTTCCGGTTTTACCGAATCGGTTTTAACTATTGCATTTGTACTTTTTGCGTTGTTATTGGTACAATTTGATAGCAAAAATAAGGCTGTTGCAGCGGTAAATATTAATTTGATTGTCATTGTGAAGTTTTTGAAAAGCTTGAAGCGTATGGTAATATTGTGATTAGGTGTAGATTATAGATAATGGTTTTTGCAGGAAACAATATCAATTGCGATTTCACTTACAACGTAAACCAAACGATGTTCTTGGTCTATTCTTCTACTCCAAGTACCTTTTAATTGGTGTTTTAATGGTTCTGGTTTTCCTTTACCAGTAAAAGGAGTTTTAGCAACTTCTTGTACCAATTCCATAATTTTTATTGCTACTTTAGGATTTTGCTTTACCCATTCTCCTAATTGTTGGTGTGCAATGTGCGAATAAATTAATTTTCTACTCGCCATTTGCAACTCTTAGTTTTAGGTCTTCATACATTTTATTGTGTTCATCCCAACTTACCTCAATTACGTTTCCATTTTCTACTTGCTCTAATGCATTTAGTAACATTGCTTTATTGGCCGGGTTACCTAATAAAAATTCGGTTTCGTCCATTTCTGTTTCATCATCTTCTTCCAAAACAAGTGGTTCAACAATTATTTTGCTACTGCGGCCTTTCATTATTGATTGTAGCAAGGCTAAAAAAGAATCGTCTAACTCGTTAGGTTTTACTTCAAAAGTAGTTATCATTTTTTTTATTTATTTAATAATCAAATATACAAAAATGGAAATGGCAAAATCACATTTTTTTGATGGTAGCAATAAAAAATGTTTACTATTCTATTTAATATCTAAGCCTGTTTATTGGTGTTATTGGGTTTCTTTTTCCATTTTTTAGGTGCACCATGATGTGTATGCCCACCACCATGAGCCATTGGGTTATACTCAAATGATTCTCCTAAACCTTCTGGCAATGGGATTTTGGGTATTTCTCGTTCAATCATTTTTTCTATTCTACCAAATTTACGCTGGTCTTTTTGGTTAATAAAAGTAATAGCAGTACCCGTAGTTTCTGCTCGGGCTGTACGACCAATGCGGTGAATATAATCTTCAGGGTCGGGTGGTACATCATAATTAATTACCAAACTTATACCTGCAACATCAATTCCTCGTGATAAAACATCGGTACCAATAATAACCTGAATTTGCTTGCCTCTAAAAGCCATCAATATTTTTTCGCGTTGGGCTTGGTCTAAATCCGAGTGAAATGCATCAACCTGTACGCCTGCTCGTTCTAAACTACTAGCTAATTTTTTTACAATTTCTTTACGCGAGGCGAAAATTATAACACTCGAAAATTCTTTTTTCTTTAATATGATTTTTAGAAGCGATACTTTTTGCTCATCTAAAGTTAGGTAAGCCTGTTGTAAAATGCCTATTGAAGGTTTAGAAACTTCAATATTAACTTCGGCTGGGTTGTGTAATATTTTTTTAGTGAGTTCTCTAATTTTATGTGGCATAGTTGCCGAGAACATTAAATTTTGGCGTTTTTCGGGCAGATAACTAATAATTCTTACAATATCGTCGTAAAAACCCATATCCATCATACGGTCGGCCTCATCTAATATAAGGTGTTTTAGGTTAGTTAATTTTATAGTGCCCGATGTTAGGTGAGCAATCAAACGCCCTGGTGTTGCAACAATAATATCAACTCCATCATTTAGTGAACGCCTTTGTTGTTCGTAGTTAAAACCATCGCCACCGCCATAAACTGCTATAGAACTGTTGCCTGTAAAATATGCTAAACCTTCTATTTGTTGGTCTATTTGTTGAGCCAATTCACGAGTTGGTGCTAAAATTAGTGTGTTTATGCCAACAGTTTTATCGTTATTTATTTTATTTAAAACAGGCAGAAGGTAAGATGCTGTTTTACCTGTACCTGTTTGTGCACAAGCAATTAAATCTTTTCCTTCTAATATTAACGGAATGGCCTGTTTTTGTATGGGAGTGGGTTCTTTATAACCCATTGTATCTAAACCTTCTTGTAAAAGTTGGTTAAATTCGAAATCTTTAAATGTCAATTTGTTTTTTATTTTAATTTGATAATGTTGTAAAGGTAAGCGAATAATATGAATAAAATTATTGTATTTAAGCTTGGTTTTTAAATCGCTTTAAAGGCTTTAATGCCATATAAAACTAGCATTTCTAAAACACTCAATACAAAAAAAATAAATTTATAAGATTATCAAACAGATTTTTATTTAGAATATTTACGCCAGTAACTCGGTTTTAATACACATTATTTTGATTTGCTTAACAAAAGTTTAGTTTCTAAACTGTTTAATACACACACATTTTAGGTATCCCAACCATTTTAATCTTTTACAAAAAAAATTAAATTTTAGTACCCATTTTGCAAATACGCAGGGCAACCGCTTTTAAAAAAAAGTGCTATATTAGCGTAAATAAAAAATCATTTTTTTGATGGACAAATTGTGTCCAATAAAAAAAAATGACACC
>REAS01000009.1 GCA_004294495.1 Sphingobacteriales bacterium | reverse complement strand
CTCAGAAAAATTTATTGTGATAACCCAGTCTAAACGGTTGAGATATTTTAGGGTTTTGGGGTTTTGTGAGAAAATTCAGGGGTTTCCGTTCTGACACTACATAACAAATATAATAAACTATTTCAAAAACCACCAAAACCAAAAAAGCCTGCTATTGCTAGCAGGCTTATATTTTAATACTTGGATTTTAAATCCGCATTAGCGAAAAATTACGCTTCAACTTCCTCTTCTTCTTTCGAAGCTTTAAGTTTATCGTATTCTTCTTGCGAACCTACAATTATACGTTCGTAATTACGTAAACCCGTACCCGATGGTATTAAGTGACCAACAATTACGTTTTCTTTTAATCCTAACAAATTATCGCGTTTACCTGCAATTGCAGCTTCGTTTAATACTTTGGTAGTCTCTTGGAACGATGCAGCCGACATAAACGATTTTGTACCTAACGATGCTCTGGTAATACCTTGCAGCATTGGGCTTGCCGTTGCTGGTTTAGCCTCACGGGCAGTAGCTAGTTTTAAATCTTTACGTTTTAGTTGCGAGTTTTCGTCACGTAAACGGCGTACAGTTAAAATCTGACCTGGTTTTAATACGTTAGAATCTCCAGCGTCTTCAATTACCATTTTATCGTAAATCTCGTCGTTTTCGATAGAGAAATCGAACCTATCAACCGCTTCTTTTTCTAAGAATTTTGTATCACCACCGTCTTCAATCATTACCTTCTGCATCATTTGGTGAACAATGGTTTCAAAGTGTTTATCGTTAATTTTTACACCTTGCAGGCGGTAAACTTCTTGAATACCGTTAACAATATACTCTTGCACCGCAGCTGGGCCTTTAATAGATAGGATATCTCCAGGAGAGATAGCACCGTCTGATAATGGCATACCAGCTTTAATAAAGTCGTTATCTTGTACTAAAATGTGTTTAGATAAAGGCACCAAGTATTTTTTGATTTGGCCATCTCTAGATTCGATAGTCATCTCGCGATTACCACGTTTAATACCACCTAAAGTTACCACACCATCAATTTCGGTAACAACCGCAGGGTTAGATGGGTTACGGGCTTCAAACAACTCGGTTACACGTGGTAAACCACCTGTAATATCTCGGGTTTTACCAGTAGTACGAGGAATTTTTACTAAAATTTCGCCCATACCTACTTTTTGACCTTCTTCTACCACAATGTGCGCACCAACTGGAATGTTGTATTCTCTTAAGCTTTCGCCCGATTTATCAACAATTCTAACAACCGGGTTTTTAGTTTTATCACGCGTATCAATAATTACTTTTTCTTTGTGACCAGTTTGCTCATCCGATTCTTCACGGAAAGTTACCCCTTCAATTACTGCTTCGTAAACTACTTTACCCGCAAATTCCGAAATCATAACCGCATTGTATGGATCCCAAGAACAAATCTTATCGCCTTTTACAATCGTATCGCCTTCTTTAACATATAAAAATGCTCCGTAAGGAATATTGTTTGTCATAATTACTCTGCCTGTTGTAGCATCTGTAATTTTAAACTCGCCCGAACGACCTAAAACAATATCCGTTTTTTCGCCTTCTTCGGTAGTATAAACTACCGTACGTAAGTTTTCAAATTCAATAACACCATCAAATTTGGCATTAATTTGAGACTCGGCAGCAATGTTTGATGCCGTACCACCCACGTGGAAAGTACGTAAAGTTAACTGTGTACCCGGTTCTCCAATTGATTGTGCTGCAATAACACCAACTGCTTCGCCCATTTGTACACGTTTGCCCGATGCCAAGTTACGGCCGTAACATAACGCACAAACACCACGAGGAGCTTCGCAAGTTAATACTGAACGTATTTCGATACCTTCTAAAGGAGAATCTTCAATTGTTTTGCCTAATTCTTCAGTAATATCTTGGTTAGCGTAAACCAATATTTCGTTAGTTAATGGGTGGTAAACATCGTGTAACGATGTACGACCTAAAATTCTATCGTATAACGGTTCAACCACATCTTCGTTATCTTTTAACGCCGTAGTGTACATACCTCTAAGTGTTCCACAATCGGTATATTTAATAACCATATCTTGTGCAACATCGTGTAACCTACGAGTTAAGTAACCCGCATCGGCAGTTTTTAAAGCCGTATCGGCCAAACCTTTACGAGCACCGTGGGTAGATATAAAGTATTCTAATACAGATAAACCTTCTTTAAAGTTTGATAAGATTGGATTTTCGATAATCTCGCCACCCGAACCCGATTTTTGAGGTTTTGCCATTAAGCCCCTCATACCACATAACTGGCGAATTTGCTCTTTAGAACCACGGGCTCCAGAATCAAGCATCATATACACCGAGTTAAAACCTTGGTTATCGTTAATCAAAACATCCATTACGTGTGCCGTTAAACGGTTGTTAATACGTGTCCAGATATCAATAATTTGGTTGTAACGTTCGTTATTGGTAATAAAGCCCATATTGTAATTGTTCATTACATCAGCAACCTCGCTACGGGCGGTATCTAACAAGGTAATTTTCTCGGCTGGTATGTTTAAATCTTTCAAGTTAAACGATAAACCACCTTTAAATGCCGAGTTAAAGCCCATTGTTTTTATCTCATCTAAAAACTGAGCGGCCCTAGCCATACCTGTGTTTTTAACTACTTCACCAATAATATCTCTTAAAGATTTTTTGGTTAAAAGTTCATTAATATAACCTACTTCTTCGGGTACAACTTCGTTAAACAAAATACGACCAACGGTGGTATCAATAATTTTGCTTACCAATTCACCGTTAGCTTCTTTAACAAAAGCCCTAACTTTTACAAAAGCGTGTAAATCTATTTGCCCTTCGTTATAAGCTATTATAACTTCTTGTGAAGAGTAAAAAGTAGCACCTTGGCCTTTAATAATATGTCCTTCTTCGGTTTTACGGCCTTTGGTCATATAATATAGACCCAAAACCATATCCTGAGAAGGTACTGTTACTGGTGTTCCGTTTGCCGGATTTAAGATATTGTGCGATGCCAACATTAATATTTGGGCTTCCAAAATTGCAGCGTTACCTAGTGGTACGTGAACTGCCATCTGGTCACCATCAAAATCGGCGTTGAAAGCCGTACACACTAAAGGGTGTAATTGTATGGCTTTGCCTTCAATTAATTTTGGTTGAAAAGCTTGAATACCTAAACGGTGTAACGTTGGTGCCCTGTTTAATAAAACTGGGTGGCCTTTTAATACGTTTTCAAGAATATCCCATACCAATGGGTCTTTTCTATCTACAATTTTTTTAGCCGATTTTACCGTTTTTACCACACCACGCTCTATCATTTTACGAATGATAAATGGTTTGAAAAGCTCGGCAGCCATATCTTTAGGAATACCACATTCGTGGAGTTTTAAAGTTGGGCCAACCACAATTACCGAACGGCCAGAATAATCGACACGTTTACCTAAAAGGTTTTGACGGAAACGACCTTGCTTACCTTTTAAAATATCGGATAATGATTTTAATGCTCTGTTACCTTCGGTTTTTACAGCGTTAACTTTACGTGAGTTATCAAATAAAGAATCTACCGCTTCTTGCAACATACGTTTTTCGTTACGCAAAATAACCTCTGGAGCTTTAATTTCCATTAATCGTTTTAAACGATTATTACGTATAATTACACGACGGTATAAATCATTTAAATCCGAAGTTGCAAACCTACCACCTTCTAAAGGTACTAGTGGGCGCAATTCGGGAGGTATAACGGGTACAATTTTAACAATCATCCATTCTGGATTATTCTCAATTCTTGTTCTCGCATCTCTAAAAGCCTCAACTACTTGCAAACGTTTTAAAGCTTCGCTTTTACGTTGTTGCGATGTTTCGTTGGCTGCTTGGTGACGTAAATCGTACGATTGTTGGTCTAAGTCTAAACGTTTCAATAAATCTTCTAACGCCTCGGCACCCATTTTGGCTACAAATTTATTAGGATCTTTATCATCCAAGTATTGGTTTTCTTTTGGCAATTTATCCAAAATATCCAAATACTCTTCTTCGGTTAAAAAGTCCATATAGCTAATACCTTGGTCAACCATTGTACCTGGTTGTATTACCACGTATCGCTCGTAGTAAATAATTAAATCAAGGCGTTTAGTTGGCAAACCTAAAAGGTAACCAATTTTGTTAGGTAACGAACGGAAATACCAAATATGCGCAACAGGAACCACTAAATTAATGTGTCCCATACGCTCTCTACGTACTTTCTTCTCGGTTACTTCAACACCGCAACGGTCGCAAACTATACCTTTGTAACGTATGCGTTTGTATTTACCGCAATGGCATTCGTAATCTTTCACCGGACCAAAAATACGTTCGCAAAACAAACCATCGCGTTCGGGTTTGTAAGTACGGTAGTTAATGGTTTCTGGTTTTAAAACTTCACCACTCGAGCGTTCTAGAATAACTTCTGGTGAAGATAAACTAACGGTTATTGAGGTAAAATTGCTTTTTATTTTACTATCTTTCTTGTAAGACATTTTCTCTTTTTTTAGGAGTAAGAAGTAATAATATTAAATGGTAAAAGAGGGTTTAAGCTCTTTTACCTTTTAAAAATTTAATCTAATGTGATATTTAAACCTAAGCCACGTAACTCGTGAACCAATACATTGAATGATTCGGGTACGCCCGGAGTTGGTAAGTTTTCGCCTTTTACAATTGCTTCGTAAGTTTTGGCTCGGCCTACAACATCATCTGATTTTACAGTTAATATCTCTTGTAAGATATTTGCTGCACCAAATGCTTCAAGTGCCCAAACCTCCATCTCACCAAAACGCTGACCACCAAACTGAGCTTTACCACCCAGCGGTTGTTGTGTAATTAACGAGTACGGCCCTATTGATCTAGCATGCATTTTATCATCAACCATGTGACCCAGTTTTAGCATATAAATTATACCTACTGTTGTTGGCTGGTCAAAACGCTCGCCAGTTAAGCCGTTATATAAATACGTACGGCCAGATTCTGGAACATTCGCATCTTTAACATATTGCTCAACTTGGTCGTGAGATGCACCATCAAAAATTGGCGTTGCAAATTTTAAGCCCAATTCTTTACCTGCCCAACCTAAAACAGTTTCGTAAATCTGTCCTAAGTTCATACGGGAAGGTACACCTAGTGGGTTTAAAACAATATCAACCGGCGTACCGTCTGATAAGAAAGGCATATCTTCATCACGTACAATACGGGCAACAATACCCTTATTTCCATGACGCCCAGCCATTTTATCACCAACTTTTAATTTACGTTTTTTAGCAACGTAAACTTTTGCCATTTGTACAATGCCAGATGGTAACTCATCGCCTACGCTAATTGCAAACTTATCTCTACGGTAAGCACCTAACTCTTCGTTGGTTTTAATACCAAAGTTGTGTAATAGGGTTTTAATTAAATCATTTTTCTCATCATCAGTAGTCCATTTTGTAGGATTAATGTGATTAAAATCTAATTCCATTAAAATTTTCTGAGTAAACTTAACGCCTTTGGCAATCAACAATTCTTTGTAAACGTTGTAAACACCTTGCGCTGTTTTACCGTTTACAATCGTAAATAATTTTTCAACTAAACTTTCTCTAAGGTCGCGAACGGCTTTAGTGTGTTTAATATCCAATTTTTCTAATTGTGATTTTTCTTCGGCTTTGGTAGTTTTTTTAGCTCTCGAAAATAATTTAGTATCAATAACTACACCCTTAATTGATGGAGGTGTTTTTAATGATGCATCTTTAACATCACCTGCTTTATCACCAAAAATTGCTCTTAGTAATTTCTCTTCTGGTGATGGATCTGATTCGCCTTTTGGCGTAATTTTACCAATTAAAATATCGCCTTCTTTAACGTCGGCTCCTACTCTAATAATACCATTTTCGTCCAAATCTTTAGTTGCTTCTTCCGATACGTTAGGAATGTCTGGAGTTAACTCCTCTTCGCCACGTTTGGTATCACGTACTTCTAATTCAAACTCTTCGATGTGTAATGAAGTAAATATATCTTCTGATACAACACGTTCAGATATTACAATCGCATCCTCAAAATTATATCCCTGCCAAGGCATAAAAGCAACTTTTAAGTTTCTACCTAAAGCTAACTCTCCATCTTGTGTTGCATATCCTTCACATAAAACCTGTCCTTTTTCAACTCTTTGGCCTTTTTTAACAATAGGCTTTAGATTGATACAAGTACTTTGATTGGTTTTTTTGAATTTTATTAAGTTATACGATTTTGATTCGCCTTCGAAAGATACTAACCTATCGTCGTCGTTTCTATCGTAAGTAATGGTAATGTTGTTTGCATCAACATACTCAACTACTCCGTTACCTTCGGCGTTAATTAATGTACGAGAATCTCGGGCCACACGACCTTCTAAACCTGTACCTACAATTGGTGCTTCGGGACGCAATAATGGTACTGCTTGGCGTTGCATATTCGATCCCATCAAGGCTCTATTCGCATCATCATGTTCCAAGAAAGGAATTAATGATGCCGCAATTGAGGTAATTTGATTAGGGGAAACATCCATATAATCTAACTTTTCGGGTTCGATAATAGGAAAATCACCTTGGTAACGAGCCTTAACTTTAGGGTCGGCAAAATTACCATTATCATCATACATTGCGTTAGCTTGTGCGATGGTGGTATCGTCTTCATCTTCGGCCGATAAATAAACAACCGGTTGATCTACAGCAACTACACCATCAATTACTTTACGGTATGGCGTTTCTATAAAACCTAAATTGTTAATTTTGGCGTGTACACAAAGTGATGATATTAAACCAATGTTTGGTCCCTCTGGAGTTTCAATAGTACATAACCTACCGTAGTGGGTATAGTGTACATCTCGCACCTCAAAACCTGCTCTTTCACGCGATAAACCACCTGGGCCTAAGGCCGACAAGCGGCGTTTGTGTGTTATTTCGGCTAATGGATTGGTTTGATCCATAAACTGAGATAATTGATTAGTTCCAAAAAACGAATTAATTACCGACGATAAAGTACGGGCGTTAATTAAATCGGTTGGTGTAAATACCTCGTTGTCGCGGATGTTCATACGCTCACGAATAGTACGAGCCATACGGGCTAACCCAACGCCAAACTGGGCATACAGTTGCTCGCCAACGGTACGAACTCTACGATTTGATAAGTGATCAATATCATCAACATCTTCTTTAGAGTTGATTAATTTAATCAAGTACTTAACAATCGCAATAATATCCATTTTAGTTAAAACCTTAGTTTCAACCGGGGTATCTAATTTTAATTTACGATTGATGCGGTAACGACCAACATCGCCTAAATCGTAACGCTTATCTGAAAAGAATAAACGATCAATAATACCACGAGCAGTTTCCTCATCAGGTGGTTCGGCGTTACGCAATTGTCTGTAAATATGCTCAACAGCTTCTTTAGCAGAGTTTGAGGTATCTTTTTGTAAAGTATTGTAGATAATAGTATAGTCGCCTGTATTAACTCCATCTTCTTTAGCAAGAATAATAGTTTTAACGCCTGCATCAACTATAATATCAATATGGTCATCTTCTAAAATGGTTTCACGCTCCATAATGATTTCGTTTCTATCAATAGAAACTACTTCACCTGTATCTTCGTCAACAAAATCTTCCACCCATTTTTTAAGCACTCTTGCAGCAAGTTTACGGCCTATAAATTTCTTTAAGCCCGATTTGCTAACTTTAACCTCATCGGCTAAACCAAAAAGCTCTAAAATATCTTTGTCAGAATCGTAACCAATTGCTCTTAAAAGCGTAGTAACTGGGAATTTTTTCTTTCTATCGATATAGGCGTACATTACGTTGTTTACATCGGTTGCAAATTCAATCCAAGATCCTTTAAAAGGAATTACCCTAGCTGAATATAGTTTGCTACCATTTGTATGGCGACTAACGCCAAAAAACACACCTGGCGAGCGGTGTAATTGCGATACAATTACACGTTCGGCACCATTGATTACGAAGGTACCTTTAGGTGTCATATAAGGAATAGTTCCTAAATAAACATCCTGAACGATGGTTTCGAAATCCTCGTGTTCGGCGTCGTTACAAGAAAGACGAAGCTTTGCTTTTAACGGCACACTGTGGGTTAAGCCACGTTCGATACATTCCTGAATGCTGTAACGCGGTGGATCAATAAAATAATCTAAAAACTCTAAAACAAAAATGTTTCTAGAGTCAGAGATGGGAAAGTTTTCAGAAAAAACCTGGAAAAGACCTTCTGTATAACGGTTATCAGAGGTGGTTTCTAACTGAAAGAATTCCTTGAACGACTGGATTTGAACGTCCAGAAAATCAGGATAATCGATAACATGCCTACTTTGGGCAAAGTTTATCCGTTGATTGTTGTTGTTTGCCAAGGGTCTAAAATTTTAATAAACTAAACCGAAAATTCGATAAAACCCAAGCTACTGCTTAGGGGTAATTGTGTAAAATTTGCTATACAGCAAAAACCATAGCACCTAATCCAAAAATTTTGGATTAGGTTTCTATGGCAAAATTATTAGGGTTGGAGATTATTTAATCTCAACAACTGCTCCTGCTTCTTCTAATTGTTTTTTCAAAGATTCAGCTTCGTCTTTAGTAACACCAGCTTTTACTTCTTTAGGTGCACCATCAACTAAGTCTTTAGCTTCTTTCAAACCTAAGCCAGTTAAGTCTTTAACTAATTTTACTACTGCTAATTTAGCACCACCAGCTTCTTTCAAAATAACATCAAAAGATGTTTTTTCTTCAACAGCAGCAGGGGCATCGCCACCAGCCGCAGGGCCAGCAACTGCAACTGCAGCAGCAGGTTCAATACCATACTCATCTTTTAAGATTTGAGCTAATTCGTTTACTTCTTTAACTGATAAGTTTACTAACTGTTCAGCAAACGCTTTTAAATCCGCCATTATATTAATGTTTTAATTTGTTACTAATTTAATTTTATCAAACTTACAGGTGTTTGTAGTTTTGACAATTCCTGCCAATTTGTTTCCGCCAGATTGTAATGCTGAAATAACATTTTTTGCTGGAGACTGTAATAAACCAATGATATCGCCTATTAACTCTTCCCTTGTTTTTAAGCTTACAAGAGTGTCTAATAAGTTATCACCAATAAATACAGTTGAATCAATGTACGCTGCTTTTAAAACAGGTTTATCGCTACCTTTTCTCAGTTGTTTAATAAGTTTTGCCGGAGCATTACCTAAAGTAGAGAAAAGTATGGTTGAAGAACCTTTCAAAATATCGTGTAGTTCGGTAGTATCACCATCAAGTTGCATTAAAGCTTTCTTAATAAGGGTGTTTTTTACCACTTGCATTCCAATTTCGTTTTCAAAACATTTGCGGCGAATAATATTGATTTTTGCAACCGATAAACTTGAAGTATCTGTAATGTAAAAATTACCGTACTCTTTCATTCGCTCGGTCAAAGCAGAAACAACTTCGTGTTTTTCTTCTTTTCTCATATTCTTAAATTCCCGCTACTGATTTAGTTTCAATTTCGATACCAGGCGACATAGTAGAAGAGATATGAATACTCTTAAAATATGTACCTTTAGCAGCCGAAGGTTTTAATTTAGAAATGATTTGAAGAACCTCCAAAGCATTGTCGTAAATTTTTTCGGCAGTAAATGAAACTTTGCCTATTGAGCAATGAATAATTCCTGTTTTATCAACTTTAAAGTCGATTTTACCAGCCTTAACATCTGTAACGGCTTGGCCAACATTTGGCGTAACTGTTCCAGATTTTGGGTTTGGCATTAAGTTACGTGGACCTAAAATACGACCTAACTTACCTACCTTTGCCATACAGCTAGGGGTGGTAATAATAATGTCGATGTCTGTCCAGCCGCTTTCAATTTTGGCTATGTACTCATCCAAACCTACAAAATCAGCTCCAGCAGCTTTTGCTTCCTCTTCCTTATCGGGAGTTACTAAAGCTAAAACTCGAACTGTTTTACCGGTACCGTGAGGTAAAGCTGCAATACCACGCACCATTTGATTCGCTTTACGCGGATCAACACCTAAACGAACATCAATATCTACTGATGAATCGAATTTTACGGTAGTGATATCTTTTACCAAGGCAGCTGCATCTTTTAAAGAATAAGCTTTACCAGCATTAAGTTTAGAAAGTGCCGTTTTTTGATTTTTTGTTAATCTTGCCACTGTCTTTAAATTTTTGTTAATTAATTGTTCCAGGGAGCGTCGCCTGTAACGGTTATACCCATACTACGGGCTGTGCCAGCAACCATTTTCATTGCTGATTCTTCTGTGAACGCATTTAAATCGGGCATTTTATCTTTGGCTATAACCGCAACTTGTTCCCAAGTAATTTTAGCAATTTTTTTACGGTTTGATTCGGCCGAACCACTTTTTAAGCCAGTTATTTCCAATAATTGGATGGGAACTGGTGGGTTTTTTATGATAAATTCGAACGATTTGTCTGCATAAACAGTAATTACAACAGGCAAAACTTTACCAGCTTTATCCTGAGTACGGGCATTAAATTGCTTACAAAACTCCATTATATTAACACCTTTAGCACCCAATGCTGGGCCTACTGGTGGTGATGGGTTTGCTGCGCCGCCTTTTATTTGTAATTTGATTAACGCACTGACTTGTTTTGCCATTTATCTATTTGTTTACTAAACGTTAATAATGTGGAAGCATTTGTAACACTTAAGGTTTTTATATAATTTTTGGTAGGATAAAAAACAGCCTACCTAAAATATTTATTATTCTTTTTCTACTTGCATGTAATTTAACTCAAGCGGGGTACGTCGTCCGAAGATTTTTACCATTACTTTAAGTTTCTTTTTCTCTTCGTTAATTTCTTCAATAATGCCTGTAAAGCCGTTAAAAGGGCCATCCATAACTTTAATGTTTTCGCCAACGTAATAAGGCACATTTATCATTTCGCCTTGTTGTGCCATTTCATCAACCTTACCTAATATTCGGTTAACTTCGGCTTGCCTTAAAGGCACTGCATTACCAGCTTTATCACCCAAAAAACCTATAACACTATTAACGCTTTTTATAATTTGTTCTAACTCAGCATTAAGTGCAACTTCTATTAACACATAACCTGGGTAAAAGTTTCTTTCTTTGGCAATTTTTTTACCATCTTTCATTTGGTAATATTTTTCCAAAGGTATTAAAACCTGAGGCACCAAATGGGTTAATTCTAAACGGCTAATTTCTGCATCAATATATTGTTTTACCTTTTTCTCTTTGCCACTTACCGCTCTAACTACATACCATTTCAACAAATCGCTCATTATCTATATTTTATGAAAAGGTTTTGTAAACGTATTTTAATAAGTTTCCTGCCGACTCGTCCATTAAAAAAACTATTAATGCAATAATTAACGATGCAACAAGTGTAATTGCTGCACTGTTTTGTAACTCTGACCAAGTTGGCCAAGTCATTTTCTCGGTTAACTCTATGTATGATTCTTTTACGTATTCTACAATTTTTGCCATTATAAAACTCAATTAGCACGGGAACAAGGATTCGAACCCTGATCAAAGGTTTTGGAGACCTCTATTCTACCGTTGAACTATTCCCGTGTGTTAATTATTTAAAAACAATACCCTTATTTATTAGAAAACATAAGTCCGCTTTGTAGGGCGGACTTATGCTTAAAAATAAGTGTATTTACTATTTTACTACTTCAGTAACCTGACCAGCACCTACTGTTCTACCACCTTCGCGGATTGCAAAACGTAAGCCTTTTTCCATTGCAATTGCGTTTATCAATTTAACATTGATTGTAACGTTATCACCCGGCATAACCATCTCAACACCTTCTTGTAAGGTAATTTCGCCAGTTACATCTGTTGTACGGAAATAAAATTGTGGACGGTATTTGTTAAAGAATGGAGTATGACGGCCACCCTCTGCTTTAGACAATACGTAAACTTCTGCAACAAAATCTGTATGTGGTGTAACAGAACCTGGTTTACAAATAACCATACCTCGTTTGATATCAGTTTTCTCAATACCACGTAATAATAAGCCTACGTTATCACCTGCTTCACCTCTATCTAGTATTTTGCGGAACATCTCAACACCTGTAACAACAGATTTTAAGTTTTCGGCACCCATACCTAAAATATCAACTTGCTCTGATGAGTTAATGATACCTCTTTCGATACGACCAGTTGCAACTGTACCACGACCTGTGATAGAGAATACATCTTCTACTGGCATTAAGAAAGGAAGCTCAGTTAAACGTGGAGGAATTGGAATGTAGCTATCAACAGCTTCCATTAATTCAAGAATTTTGCCAACCCATTTTGGATCGCCGTTAAGGCCACCCAAAGCTGAACCTTGAATAACTGGAATATCGTCTCCTGGGAAATCGTAGAATGATAATAATTCACGAACTTCCATTTCAACTAATTCTAATAATTCTGGATCATCTACCATATCCACTTTGTTCATAAAAACAACAAGTGAAGGTACACCTACTTGACGAGCCAATAGAATGTGCTCGCGAGTTTGTGGCATAGGACCATCCGTAGATGCAACTACAATTATAGCACCATCCATTTGTGCAGCACCTGTAACCATGTTTTTTACGTAATCGGCGTGACCTGGACAATCAACGTGAGCGTAATGACGGTTTGCAGTAGAATATTCTACGTGTGCTGTGTTAATGGTGATACCTCTTTCTTTTTCTTCCGGAGCTGAATCGATTGAATCGAATGAACGAGCTTCAGTAATAGCTGCTGTTAATGTAGTTTTACCGTGGTCAACGTGACCGATTGTTCCGATGTTTAAGTGTGGCTTACTACGGTCAAATTTTTCTTTTGCCATGATTTATACTTATTAATTGATTTATTTTAAATTTAATTATTTCTTATTTCAATGGTTTATTAGAGCCAACGATGGGACTTGAACCCATGACCTCTTCCTTACCAAGGAAGTGCTCTACCGCTGAGCTACGTCGGCTTATACCAATGTAATGCCCTTGTTTTGTATTTCTTTCAAAATAAAAAAACAAACGACTAAATAGCCGACTGCTTAAGTTATAATGAGCGAAAGACGAGGTTCGAACTCGCGACCTATAGCTTGGAAGGCTATCGCTCTACCAACTGAGCTACTTTCGCTTAAGCTTTAATTGTTTTGGTGGGGGGGGAAGGATTCGAACCTTCGAAACCGAAGTAACGGATTTACAGTCCGTCCCATTTGACCGCTCTGGAACCCCCCCAATTCTTTATTTTTATAGAGCCTCCTATCGGGATCGAACCAATGACCTACTGATTACAAGTCAGTTGCTCTACCAGCTGAGCTAAGGAGGCAATAAAATAATATTTTAAAGAACTTAAACACCCCTTACAACCACTTGCTTTGGGGACTGCAAAACTACAAAAATTAAGATTTGAACAAAATTTATTTCGAAAAATATTTCACTTAATTTTTTTAGTCAATAATAACGCCCTTAATTTGGTGTATTAAAGGTTGGTTTACAGGCTTTCTGACTTTATTATTAAAATAATTTTATGTGAAAAATTTAAATATTTTTTTTTGTTAAACGCTAAACCAGTTAAAATTTAGTTTCTAACTCTCTGTTTCTAAATAAATATATAAATTAGCTTAAACATTTTTAAGTTTGTTTGTACGGTTTACCTTAATATTAAAAAAATGAACAGAATACAACCGTATCAAGTTAAACAGCTAATTTTTGGTGGGGAGAGCGTAATAGTTGATTTTAAAAAAACGATTACATCATGCGAGAAAATTGCTAAAACTATGGTTTCGTTTGCCAACAATAAAGGTGGCAGGTTGCTAATTGGAGTAGCTGATGATGGATTTATTAAAGGAGTTAAAAACGAGGATGAAGAAAAATATATGATTGAAAGAGCAGCATCGCTTTTTGCAAAACCCATGTTAGAGCCTATTTTTGAAGAAATTTACATTGACGATAAAATAGTTTTGGTAGTAAATATTGCCGAAAGCGATACTAAGCCCCATTATGCCCTTGGTGAAGACAAAAAATGGTGGGTATATGTGCGAGTGAAAGATAAAAGTATGCTAGCAAGCAAATTAGTTGTTGATGTTTTGCACCAGACACATAAAAATAAGGGCGTTTTAATTACTTATACCGATAGGGAAAAATCACTTTTCGAGTATCTTGAAAAATACCAAAAAATCACTTTAAAAGAATTCGCTATTCTTCTTAAAATATCGAGACGAAATGCTGCAAAAATTTTAGTACCCTTAATTTTATCGGGTGTATTAAAAGTTAACACCCAAGCCAACGAAGAATACTACCTTGCGGTATAATTTAAAGCAATTAAACTATGTTTTTGGGTATCTATAAAAAATATAAAATACACTATATTAACAATTTAAGTTTAGCTATTCCGGTTGTGATATCGCAACTTGGGCATACTTTAGTGCACACGGCCGACAGCATTATTGTAGGCCAATTTGCAGGTACTTCAGCATTGGCTGCTGTTAGTTTGGTAAATAGTATTTTTATGGTAATTATGATGATTGGTATTGGTATATCGTACGGTTTAACCCCGTTAATTGCTCAAGAAAACGGCAAACACAATTACACCGAATGTGGCAAATTATTGGTAAATAGTCTTTTTTTAAACCTGTTTTTTGGGTTTGCATTATATGGCTTAATGTATTTTGGAAGCGTATTTGCAATTAATCATTTAAACCAACAACCCGAAGTTGTTTTACAATCCAAACCGTACTTAAAACTACTTTCAATATCAATTATTCCATTAATGTTTTTTTTAACTTTTAAGCAATTTGCCGAAGGATTAGGTTTTACCAAACAAGCCATGACGATTACTATTATGGGCAATATTTTAAACATATTGGTTGGAATAACTTTGGTTAAGGGTTTATTTGGTGTAAATGCTTTTGGTATAAGCGGAGTGGGTTACAGCACTTTAATAGACAGATGTTTAATGGCTTTAGTAATGTGCTTTTATGTGCTTAAATCAACACATTTTAAAAAATATTTAACTCATTTTTATGCTTTAAAATTTGACAAATTACGCTTACGGCGTATTTTTAAACAAGGTGCACCAACAGCATTACAATATACATTTGAAGTTAGTGCATTTAGTGGTGCTGCCATTATTATTGGCACTATTGGTACTGTAGAACAAGCCGCACACCAAGTAGCATTAAACTTAGCATCAACAACTTATATGATGGCTAGTGGTATTGCCGCTGCAGCAACTATAAAAACAGGTTATAATTTAGGGGCTAAAAATTTTAAAAATTTACGTTTGTCGGCTATTAGTAGTTACCACATTGCTTTAGTTTTTATGGGTTTTACAGCACTGCTTTTTGTGGCATTTAACAACTATTTACCAATGCTTTATAGCCAAGATGCTAGGGTAATTCAAATTGCTGCTAGCTTGTTGCTATTTGCCGCTATATTTCAGCTATTTGATGGCGCACAAGTTGTTGGCTTAGGGGTTTTACGTGGCATGGGAGATGTAAATATACCTACCCTAATTACTTTTTTAGCTTATTGGGTTTTTGGATTACCAGTTGGCTACTATTTAGGTATTGTTTTAGAAATGGGTGTTTACGGCGTGTGGATAGGTTTAACATTAGCATTATTATTTACTGCCATTTTCCTTTTTTACCGTTTTAATGCAATAAGCAAGCGTTTAGTTTTAAAGTAAACTTACTAAAGTTTCGGAGTTAATAATTAGAGAAAAAGCAACTCCGAAAATTTCAAAATATTCGATTTTTTACTAAGTTACTGTGTTTTTATAAAATTAGCTGGATAAAAAGCGGTAGTGTTTACGAAAATATTTGGTTTTTTTTCGGTAAAACCTAAAATTAGTTTAACCGCAAAGAACTCTATGTGAAAGCGCATAGCACACAAGTATCTTTGTAAACAAAACATTAAATTTACAAACCTATAAACCTGAGTTCGATTAATAAATGTTGTTTTTGTAATGACTAGGGCGTTTAAACACGCTCTTCGCTCTATCTTTTTTTATTTATTTATCCCCCCGACCCCCGAAGGGGGAGATTCGGCGTAAAAAAAGGATGCCGCTGCGATCGTTAACGCAAAAAATAGTTTATAATCTTGATAAACAGTAATTTATATTATAATTAACAATCGAACTCAGGTTATAAGGCTCATTTGATATTAAAAAGGCTTGTTCAACGTATCAAAAAAATATTACTAAATTTGAAATCAAACTAGAATACATTATATTCGTAACTAATTGATTTCAAACACCTAAAAAAAACATTAATAAGAATTGTAAAAACCGAGCGTGATAAATTAAATAATATGACACCGTAAACTTCCCCAAAAATAGTGCGTTTTAAAAGTAGCAAAATCAACTTCAAAACAGTATTAACACACTTTGAATGAAAGCAATTAGCGTAAGGCAAATTAATGAACCTAGTTTTTTAGAGGGTTTTAGTATTCGAGACATTGGTACTTTGCTTTCAGAAAAAGATATGGTGCAAGAACTACACAGACACAACTTTTTTTTGTTTTGTTTTTAGCAAAAGGAAAAGGGGAGCATAGTATTGATTTTACCAGTTACCCTATTAACGACAATTCTGTTTTTTTTATGCGACCAGGCCAAGTACATCAACTCACACTAAAACAAGGCAGTAAAGGTTATTTAATGCAATTTAATCGTGAATTTTACACGCCAAAAAAAGAGCCCGTTAATTTTGTTTTACGAAAAGTGAGTAATAAAAATTACTGCCCACTATCTGCTGACAGGTTTAAAAAATTATTATCTCAATTATTTTTTATTTTTGAAGAATATACCCAAAAACAAGACAACTACAAGGAAGTTATCAAAGCAAGTTTGGAGATACTTTTTATTGAATTAGTAAGGCAAAGTAAGAATCCGAAAGAAATTACAAATGAGGGCATTAAATATTCCCAAGAGCAATTGGAAGAATTATTAGAGTTATTACAAAAACATATTGTAACACAAAAACAAGTGACCCAATATGCTGATATGATGCACCTTACTTCATTTCAACTAAACAAAATAACCAAAGAAACTATTGGTAAAACCTGCTCACAACTCATAAATGAGCAAATTGTACTTGAAGCAAAAAGAAACCTATTGGCAACCACAAATCAAATAAACCAAATAGGTTTTGATTTGGGATTTGAAGACCCTTCATATTTTATTCGCTTTTTTAAAAAGCAAACTGGGCAAACCCCCGAGGGGTTTCGCCACAATTACAAATAAGTCCTATGCTACTTTAAACTTGTCCTACATTACAGGCCTGCCTTGTAAATACTTTTGCAGTGTTAATTAATTATTCACATAAAAAGTATTCACATGAAAAAATCACAACTTATCCCTATTTTATTCGCTGTTGTATTAAGTACACAGTATTTATATGCCCAAGACACTACACAAACTTTCATTCCCAAAACAGTTTCAGTGGAAGAAATGGTGGGCGACCAAAGGCAGTTTCTACAAATCATATTAAACAAAGTATTTGTAGAAAAAAAGAAAATTGGATTACTATCCATTTCGTCATACGCTGCAGATAATAAAGACAATATCAGCAATAATGAGTATCAAAACACTACACTCATTTATCACCATTTATTTAAAGGTATTAGTATCAATTCGGGTGCGAGTTTTAATTCTTTGGAAGGCATGAAAAATTTTGTGGGTTTGCAATATATGCATCAAAGCAAAACACTTTCGATACTATATCTGCCCAATTATTATTTCGTTAAAAGCCAGAAGATTTCTAATACATTACTGATAGAATATAGACCTGAAATAAACAAAAACTGGTCGATATACACCCGTTTGCAACTGCTTTACAATCACGATTTGGCAAATGGCAATCACTTTAGAAGTTATGCATATAGCCGCTTAGGTTTAACTTATAAATATTTAAGTTTTGGGCTTGCACAAAATTTTGACCGCTATGGTGCCGATAAAAATACCAAAGACAACTACGGCATTTTCATAAAACTATCTTTATAGTTCACTTCATATAAAATTAGAAATCATCGTATTGAACTTGCTAAATATTCTATCAGACAGGTTTTTATCATCATAACTTTGCAACAGATACATTAACATAAATAAAGTAAAAAATGAATACAAGAAAAAGAATTATTATCGTAGGCGCTACAGGCACTATGGGCAAATATTTAGCCACAGCACTTGAAAGCGAGCATGAAATAGTGAGAGTAGCTACCAAAAGTGGGGACTATGAAGTAGATATTACTTCTACAGATGCTATTGAAAAATTTTATAAGGAAGTAGGTGAGTTTGATGCATTAATTTCTACTGCCGGACCAACATTTGTGGGGCCATGGAAAAACCTGACGGATAAAGAATTTAGAAAAGGCGTAGAAGGCAAAATGATGGGACAAATCAATTTGGTACTCATTGGTCAGCATTATATTAACCCTAAAGGTTCATTTACACTCATCACTGGTGCATTAACCCACGAACCGCAAATAAATTTTGCCAACGCATCTGCTGCAAATGGAGCTGTAGAAGGTTTTGTTAGAGCTGCTGCAATTGAATTGCAAAATGGTATCCGTATCAATGCGGTTAGTCCAACGGTAATTGAAAATTCACCACATTACTTTCCATATTTCCCTGGAGAAATTCCCACCACAATGAAACAGTTGGAATTTGGCTTTAAGAAAAGTTTATTTGGTGCAGTAACTGGACAAATTATTAAACCATAAAACAAATACTATGAATGCGAATTAAGAGTTAGATAACTAAACATAAAAAAGCTGCGACTAATTTCCCAAAGATATGGACTTTTAACCCTTTTGTTGAACGCACTTTACTAGC
>REAS01000008.1 GCA_004294495.1 Sphingobacteriales bacterium | reverse complement strand
TAAACAATTAGCTTGTTATGCAGGCGTAGTACCGTTTGAGCATACTAGCGGTATAAGTATAAAAGGGCGAAACAGGGTACATTCAATGGCAAATAAAGACTTAAAAAAAATGCTTCATTTATGTGCAATGACGGCTATAAGAATGTATCCCGAGTTTCAAAAATATTATGAACGAAAGAAAAAAGAAGGTAAACACAGCATGTGTGTTTTAAATGCCATAAGGAACAAAATAGTTTTAAGAGTGGTAGCCGTAATCAATAATCAAAAAGCATATGTAGAAAATGTGGCAATTGCTGCTTAATTTTGGTGTGAATATTAAACGGTGTAAAAAGAATAAATTTACTTTCAAAGAAAGCCTAAATTCTAGTTATTTTTCCTTAATTCGAAAGTAATAAAAATAAATGGAGGCATAAAAATTAAAGCTATAAAAATTTGGTTTTATCATAACAATCACTCTGAACGCAGTGAAGAGTCTAAAAAAAAGGTTTACTGTAAATGAGACTCTTCGTTGCACTCAGAGTGACAGGATTACACTCAAAGTGACAGGCGCTTTTTTGTCACTCTGAACGCAGTGAAGAGTCTAAAAAAAAGGTTGATTCTAAACGAGACTCTTCGTTATACTCAGAGTAACAGGCCTTTTTTTGTCACTCTGAACGCAGTGAAGAGTCTCAAAAAAAGTTGTGAGACTCTTCGTTGCACTCAGAGTGACAAAAGCACATATTTTTTTGTTATTAAGATGAAGCCAAGTATCTCATAATATAAATTAAAATATGTACCAATATCTTAAATGCGTTAGCCCTGCCTTAAAACGCTTTGTGTAAGCAATATTATTTAGAAAAACACAGCATCAAAGTTCCTTAGAATAGTTTCTCATATAATTTATATAGTTTTGAATTTCATGAATAATGTGAAACTCAACTCAATTGCCATAAAAAACTTTATCTTATTTTCTTAAAATTCCCAAATTCATTTTCCGATATTTGCAACAATGAAAAAAATACTTTTTTTATTCTCGCTTTCTATAATTTCCCTTTCGGGGATGGCACAAATAGTAAACCCTATAAAATGGGTGCTTAGCCAAAAACAAGTAAACGCCAACCAAACCGATTTGGTTTTTAAAGCCACACTTGATGCTGGCTGGCATTTGTATGGCTTACACATTGCCGATGGCGGGCCTATACCCACATCGTTTACGTTTGCAAAAAATAAAAATTATGAACTAGTAGGTAATGTTATTGAAAACCCCAAACCTGTATCGGCGTTTGATAAAAACTTTAATATGGCCATTAATTGGCATATTAACACGGTTAATTTTACCCAACGTGTAAAAACTAAACCCCCCAAAACCACCATTACCGGCAGTTACGAGTATATGGTTTGCAACGATAAAAGTTGCCTCCCCCCTACCGAAACCGAGTTTAGTTTTGATTTAAAAAACACAAAGCCGTCAGAAAAAACAATAGCGGTACCAGTTATTACTGATAAAAAAGATAGCACCCTAAAACCTATTGATACAATACAAAAAACCGTTGAAACACCCCTAAACCAACCTGTTGTTTTACAAACATTTACCAAAAATACCCCACCCACACAAAGTTTATGGGCTATATTTTTGGCGGGGTTTTTAGGTGGTTTTATAGCTTTAATAATGCCATGCATTTTCCCAATGTTACCCTTAACGGTAAGTTATTTTACCAAAAAAGGGGGCAACAAATTAAAAGCCATACAAATGGCCAGCATTTACGGCTTATCAATTATTGTTATTTACGTTGCTTTAGGTATGTTAATTAGCGTTTGGTTTGGCTCCGATGCCTTAAATAATTTAGCCAGTAATGGCATTTTCAACTTCGGTTTTTTTGTTCTTTTGGTAGTATTTGCCATCTCGTTTTTTGGTGGTTTCGAAATTACCTTACCTGCAGCTTGGGTAAATAAAATTGATACCCAGGCCGATAAAAAAGGTTATGTAGGCATATTTTTTATGGCCTTTTTGCTGGCATTGGTTTCTTTTTCGTGTACTGGACCAATAATAGGTACACTTTTAGTGCAAGCAGCAACTACGGGTAGCAGGCTTGCGCCAGCAATGGGTATGCTTGGTTTTGCGTTGGCTTTGGCTATTCCGTTTGCGTTGTTTGCTGCTTTCCCGGGTTGGTTAAAATCGTTACCAAAATCTGGCGGCTGGCTAAACAGTGTAAAGGTTGTATTGGGATTTTTAGAACTTGCCTTTGCACTCAAATTTTTATCGAACGTAGATTTGGCTTACCATTTTGATTTGCTAGATCGCGAAATTTTTCTTTCGCTTTGGATAGTTATTTTTACCCTTATGGGATTTTATCTGTTAGGAAAAATAAAATTTGCCCACGATAACGAATTATTACATATACCCATCCCTCGTTTCTTTTTGGCTATTTTGGTATTTACTTTTACGGTTTATATGGTGCCCGGTTTGTGGGGTGCGCCGCTAAAAAGCATAAGCGCTTGGTTGCCGCCACAAACATCACAAGATTTCGATTTATATACCGCATCTTTAACGCCTGCAAATCATCCCCCGAAAGGGAATAAAAAATATGGCGATAAATTTAAAGCTCCTTTAAACTTAGATGTTTTTTTTGATTACGAGGAAGCTCTAGCCTACTCAAAATCGGTTAACAAACCATTATTAATTGATTTTACTGGTCACAGTTGCGTAAATTGCCGCAAAATGGAAGCGGTAGTTTGGAGCGATGCTGAAGTTTTAAAACGTTTAAATAACGATTTTGTAATAGTTTCGCTTTACGTTGATGATAAAACCGACTTACCCAAAGCCGAACAGTACGTTTCTACATTATCAAACCAAAAAATTAAAACAATTGGTAATAAATGGAGCGATTTGCAAGCAAAAAACTTTAATACTAACTCGCAACCTTATTATGTTATCGTAAATAACCAACAAAAGGTATTAAATTTGCCCCAAGCATTTAATTTAGATATAAATAATTACATCAATTTTTTGGATAGCGGAAAATTGGCATATAAAAACAAAAATGAAAACCAATATTAAGAAAATAGGTGTATTTACATCGGGTGGCGATGCCCCAGGTATGAATGCCGCCATAAGGGCAGTAGTACGAACAGCTTTTTACCATAACATTGAAGTTGTGGGTATTATGAAAGGTTTTGAGGGTATGATAAGTGGCGAGTTTATGGATTTGGGTATGCACTCGGTGGCAAATACTATACACCGTGGCGGAACTATTTTAAAAACCAGCCGCTGTAACGAGTTTAAAACCCCCGAAGGCCGTAAAAAAGCCTACTATAACTTAAAAGCAGCTAATATTGATGCCTTAATTGCCATTGGCGGCGATGGAACTTTTGCAGGTACCGAAATTTTTGGTAAAGAATACAATATGCCAATTTTGGGCATACCGGGTACTATTGATAACGATTTGTACGGTACCGATTTTACTATTGGTTACGATACCGCCATTAACACAGTAGTAAATGCGGTTGATAAAATTAGAGATACGGCCGAGTCTCACGATAGGTTATTTATTGTAGAAGTAATGGGACGAGATAACGGTTTAATTGCTTTACGTACCGCCATTGGTGTTGGTGCCGATTCGGTTTTAATACCCGACTCTAAACGAGATTTCGATTTTTTAATTAAACGTTTAGAAATGGGGCGTAGGTATAAATCATCCAAAATTATTATGGTGGGCGAGGATGAGGAAGATGGTGGTTTTGGTATGCGTATTGGCGAAATGGTGCGAGAAAAATTCCCTAACTACGATACCCGAGTTTCGGTATTGGGGCATTTACAACGTGGTGGCAAACCTACCTGTATGGATAGGGTATTGGCCAGCCGCTTAGGCGTTTGCGCTGTAGAGCAATTGTTAAAAGGTCGCCGCGGCGAAATGTTAGGCTTGGTTCACAAAAACGTGGCTTACACACCTTTTGCCGCAGCGGTAAAACATGTGGAAGATATTAACGATAGTATGTTAAAAATTGTGGAGATACTTTCGTTGTAGGATTTGAAAAAAATACGGAATGTCTTAAACAAGGTTGCATCAATTTTAACGTGTGCATTTTTGGTTCTTCGTTATTTTGTGTAGCTTGATTTTAAAAAAAATATAGTAAAAAAATTAATAGTCATTTTTTTAATCACTCTCTCTTTGATGAAAAAGAAAGAAAAAATCCTGACCGGCAGGCAGGGCTTCCTTTTATTTGTGGGATATGCTCAATAAATTTTTTACGGCGCAATTCGAGGCACAAATAAAATTGAAAAAGTAAAATTGAAAAAACCTTCTATGCGTTTTAATTTTTTTAATTTTTACTTTATTGGCCATCCCTAATCGCAGACCTTTTTAATGGGGCTGGAATTTAATTTTACCTTACTGTACGCCTGCGGTTGTTAATATAATCTTCAAAAATATATTCGCCTAAACCTTTAAGCGAGCTGTAAAATGCCCGGCCACCGTTAACCTCGGTAAACTGACAAACAAATTGTTGCAAGTAAGGGTCTTGGGCAATCATAAAAGTGGTAATGGGTATTTTAAGTTTTTTACACTGGGCAGCCATAGTTAGTGTTTTGTTAACTACTTTTCTATCTAAGCCATTGCTGTTTTTATAATATTTTAAACCTTCTTTAAGGCAAGTGGGTTTGCCATCGGTAATCATAAAAATTTGCTTGTTGTGGGTTTTTCGGCGGCGTAAAATATCGGTTGCAAGCTCTAAACCTGCATACGTATTGGTATGATATGGGCCAACTTGCAGGTATGATAAATCTTTAATGGTAATAGGCCAAGCATCGTTACCAAAAACAACAATATCTAAAGTATCTTTCGGGTATTTTGTTCTAATAAGCTCGGCTAAAGCCATAGCAACTTTTTTTGCGGGTGTAATTCTATCTTCGCCATACAAAATCATGGAGTGCGAAATATCAATCATTAAAACGGTTGATGTTAGGGTTTTAAAATCTTTTTCTTCTACTTCAATATCCCGCTCGGTCATCATAAAATTGCCAATACCGTTATTTATTTGTGCATTTTGGATGGAAGCAGTCATGTCAATTTGATCTAAACTATCGCCAAATTGGTAAGCCCTACGGTCGGCATTTTTTTCTTCGCCTAAGCCGCTAAAATTGGTTTTGTGGTTTCCCTGTCCCGATTTTTTTAGTTTACCAAAAATTTCTTCTAATGCGCTTTGGCGGATGCTTTTTTCGGTTTTAGCGGTAATGTTAAAGCCGCCACCAGGTTCATCATTTTTTAAATAACCTTTGTTTTTTAAGTCGTCGATAAAATCGCCCATACCGTATTGGTCGGTAGTTAGGTTGTACTGTTTATCTAGTTCGCTCATCCAGGCAAGTGCTTCGTTGGCATCGCCAGCGGTATAGTTTAGTAGTTCTAAAAATAATTTTAGCAGTTCATCAAACCCACCTTTTGGCGTTTCTTTAGCAATATATTTAGCAAACCCGTAGCCTCTCATTTTTGTTGGTATATATTTTTATAACGTAAAGCTAAATTAAAAGTTTGTGCCTATTTAAGTATAATTGTGGAGTTATATTTTTGGTTAGCATTATTCTATTTCAATTTTATCAATTTCTTTCATCAACCTATCGGTTTCTGTTAGCGCTACAATTATTTTTTGGTAATGTAAGATGTCTTCAAATTCTAGGGTTCTTGTTTTTCGGTCTTTGAGCCATTTTTGTGCCGGTTGGTAACCGCCAATGTAAAAGTCCCAAGCGGTTTGCGGTACGTTGTCGAAATATTGGGTTTCGTTAATGAAGACTTTGCCGACTAGCTGGTTTTGTGGGTGAGTATTGACTACATCGTTTTGCGGGTGTGTATTGACCACCCCGCCCTGCGGGCACCCCTCCGAGGGAGGGGAATGTTCGCCGTTATATTGTGGGGAATGTTCGGCGTTATGTTGCGGGGAATGTTCGGTGTTATGTTGTGGGGAATGCTCTGCGTTTTTTTGTGTGGGATGTTCGTTGTTATGTTGTGGTGAAAACACAAAAACTGGTTTTGTAACTACATTGTCTCCGTCTACTGGATATTGCGTGATGTATTTTTCAACTGTTGGGCTTTCTAATAAATGTATTTGTCGTAGTTGGCTGCCTAAACCTATAAGGTTTTTAAAAACCTTACAGGTTTTTGGATAAGGTACTCTCGGAAAATCAATTTTTAAAAATTCTTTATATTTCTCTCGGTATGTTGGCGAATGTAAGACTGCGTATATGTAATCTAAAATATCTATTGGGGCAAATTCGGGTTGTTGTGGTTGTTGTTGGGAATGTTGTGGTTGGGATTGGGTTTGTGGTTCGGGTTGTAGAGACAAGGCATGTCTTGTCTCTACGGCATGCCTTGTCTCTACGGCATGTGTAGAACCTGTGGGTTCGTTTACAAAAATCAAACCTATTTTTTTTGCTATTTGATTTACAATTTCTGGGTTTAGGTTGGGTGTTCTTTCTGAGGTTTGCCCGATGGTTTGTTGGGCGTTGGTTTCGGCGTAGAGGTAGAGGGGGAAAGTTAAGCCAGCGCCAAACTGCCCAGCAGTACCAGTGTAATTAATGTCAGTTAACCCTTTGCTTACAAAAAACCCAAAATGTTCAGTAATAGCTTGTCTTGGTAAAAGCAATGCGATATTTGATTTAAGCATATTTTTCATTACAGAATATCTATGCCTTTGAACTTTCTTTAAATCATAATCTATTTGTTGCGTGTCGAAAGGACGATAAAAATATGTTTGATTATTTTCACTAAATCTATTTGAGCTAATCAAATTTGCATCATCGTGTGTTTTTATACCACTTGAATAAATTGGGAATAACGCTTCAACCTTAAAACCCTTTTCATATTTTTTTATTTCTAAAAAGTTCTTTTGAACGAAATAATAATTAGGGGCAGTAGGTTCTAAATTATTCCATTTTAAAGATTGTAAATTATTTTCAGAAAGAAAATCATATTTAAATTCCCTTTTACCCTGTAAATCGGCATGAAAAACTTTTCCAAATTCGTTTTTCTTTTTCTTTCCCTTTTTTACAAAGATGTTTATGGAAACGCCTTGCATAATGTCAAATACATTTTGGTCTACTGAACCATCAGGGCAAACTTCTTTTTTCTTGGCGTTTCCGTGTAAATCAAGAATGTAAATTTGATCAAAGCTCTCTAATAAATGCTTACGCATTTGACGAAAAACTAAACCGTCAATAAAACTATTATTAGAAATATAAGCTAAAATTCCAGTTCCGTTTTTATCTACAAAATATTGACCGTAGCGGATAAATTTTACATAATCATCGGAAAGAGAATTATAACTTTTTTCATTCAAATCTTTTTTGTAATCGCTAATTAATTTCTCTATCCATTCATTTTTATTGGTGCTACTAACAGCATAAGGCGGATTTCCAATTACACACATTACGGGAGAATCACGTTTTATATGATTGGCCTCGTTGGCTTCGGCACTTAACCAATTGGCAAAGAGGGTTCCTGTATCTGGGTGGCTTTCTTCTAAACTGTTGGTGAGGTAAACTCTTAATCTTTGGTTTGATGTGGGTTTATAACCAGTTTCGGTCAACAATAAATCTAACTGTAAATGTGCCATGGCATAACTTGCCATTAGCAACTCAAAACCATTTAGGCGTGGCAATAAATGCTTTTCTACATAATTGCTCCAAATACCTTTTTGACCTTCAAATTTTTTATAAATATGTTTTACTACTTCGGCTAAAAAAGTTCCTGTACCAGTTGCTGGGTCAAGTATTTGCACATTGTGAACTTCACGCCCACCCCGCCCTTTGGGCACCCCTCCAAAGGAGGGGAATGGGATGGTGGTTTTGCTTGTATCTGCTAAGCCTTGCGGTAAATCAAATTCGCTTTTTAAAATATCATCAACTGCCCTTACAATAAAATTTACAACTGGTGCAGGTGTGTACCAAACGCCTCTTGCTTTTCTTAATTTCGGGTCGTACTCGCTCAAAAATGTTTCATAAAAATGGATAATTGGGTCTTCCATTTTTGTGGTTTTTCCATAATTTTTAAGGATATCGGCAACATCGCAAGCCAAAAATATTTCTACCAAACTATCTACAATCCATTTAATACGGTCGTCAATATCGGGGCCAGCTATATAGCCAAACAGTTTGCGTAAAAACGGATTAGATTTAGGAATTAGTTCGGCAGCTTCTTGTCGGCTAAAAGTGGGTAAAGTTGGGTCGTGTAGCCTAGCTGCAAACATACCATAAGCAATGGTTTGGGCATACACATCGGCAAAGCCTTTTGGTGTAATATCGTGAATCAGTATTTCTTTAAAAGCAAGCATTTGGTCTTTTAAAGTACTGTCGTTGTGGTTAGTTTCATCGCTAGTTAAAGCTCTTTCAATCACATCAGAAAGTAAGCGGGCTTTGCCTGCCATCATTTCTGCCAGTTTTTTTGGACTTTTTATGGTTTGCCCAATGTGCGAGCAAAAGTTGTTTATAAGGTTTGTGAAAGTGGTAAAGTTTTGGGGTATGGGGGTTATTGTACCACCCCGCCCGTTGGGCACCCCTTGGGTGGGTGAGAAACCACCCCGGTCTGCGACCACCCCTCCGGTGGAGGGGAATTCACCGTGACTTGCTGGCGTACTATTAGTGGAGGGGAATTCTAATTTTGCAATGGCAATTTTTGTGATAAATATACCATCAATGTATAAATGAAAATCTAAATAATCGGTAAAAATGAGGTTGGTTAATGATGCTTTATAACGGTCGAACTGTTCTTTGTTACCTGTTTTCTTTGCTCCCTCAAGGTCTTTGTCGCCAATATCTTTTGCTTCGATAAAACCTACAGGAATCCCGAACTCTCGGGACAAGTTATCTTTTTTAGTTAAGATATAATCTGGTGCGCCACAACTTTGTCTTATAGGTTCGTTAGTTGCGCTAATGGTTGGTACTAAGCTTTCTAATAGTTGCTGTAAATCTCCTCTAAAAGTATGCTCGGTAGCGTTTCCAAGTTGGTAACGTTTATTAATGTTGTTGAGGTAGGTTTGTATGGTCATTTATTGTAAATCTAGCATTGGATGTAAAGGTAAGTTTATCGGGTATTTCTGCTTAGTAAGTTTTAATAACTAAAGTTTCGGAGGTATATAAAATTTACTTTTTGAGTTTATTTACTTAAATTTTGTTTACAACTAGCTTTGTGTTGTTTGCGCTTCAACTTTGCGGTAAAAAATAACGTTAGGTTTTACCGCAAAGAACGCAAAGATTTACGCAAAGCCTATTGCTTTTATACCCAGCTAATGTTATAAAAAAGCTGAAATTTCTTTAAAAATAATACATTTTAAAAATTTAATTCCCTGTTTCACATAATTAATTCTCCGAAACTTACGTTAATAAAATTATAGCAAACCATTTTTTTTGATTTTGAAAGATTAGATACTATTTGTTTCAGTACCATCAAATCTATTAATAGGTGTACAAACTAACGCTTGCCATTCGGTAAAATGCTTCCATATCTCAATGCCATTACATTCGGCGGTTATCCAATCGTCATGATAATCGCTCACGATATTTGTATAAATAAAATCAGTTTTAAATGTTTTTGGGTTTACAATTTTCTCGCTAATTTCCGAAAAACATATACGTGAAAATCCATCTACATTTTGTTCTTCTATAATAATGAATTCATCCGAAAAATCATAAATATAATGTTCTTTTGATGGCAAGTTAAAAAATACCCCATTTCTCAGGGCAACCGCTTTTAAAAAAAAGTGCTATATTAGCGTAAATAAAAAATCATTTTTTTGATGGACAAATTGTGTCCAATAAAAAAAAAATGACAC
>REAS01000007.1 GCA_004294495.1 Sphingobacteriales bacterium | reverse complement strand
CCATTAAACAGGTGTGCGATTGGGGACGGCCTAGCCTGCCTGCCGGCAGGCAGGCTATTATTTGGATAGGGAAGCCAATAATTTTTTTGTAGAAACATTCATAAGTTGCTAGCCAAGCAATTCGCAGCGTGTTGCAATAGCATAGTTAAACCACCAACCGTGGTTGTCACGCCTTGAATTGCGCAATAAAAAATTTATTGAGCTTACCAGACAAATTATAGCCAGCCTTGATTTTTTGTTTATTTTTCATCAAGGAAAAAGAAAAAAATAAATGCCAATTATTTAAATGAAATTATTTATCCACACATAATGGCGAAGAGCCAATAATATTTACACATAGCAATTTTGGTTCTCCACAAAATAAACTCCCTGCCCAATAAAACTATTCTACTTCCAAAACCACATTTACTATCTGGGGTATAACGTGGCACCTATCGGCAATAACATTTATTACCCCACTTGTATAGGTTTTATAGCCGGTTTTAGAAACAGTAATAATATAGTTGCCTTTTCTTTCAAATGCACCTGTAAAATTTAACTGATGTGGAGGGTAGGCAACTAAGTTTTCGGTGTAAAGGCCGTCTTTTGCGGTAACTGTAATACCTATTTGTTCTAAATTTGATGAGTTTTGCAAACTTACACTCACATTTAAGCCCGCTTTAGCCTCCATAGTGCATACTATGCCATCGTCAATTGGGTTTTCTTTTTCAATTGCTTCGTTTTCGCAACTCGACGCCATTATTACAGGCATTAACAACAGTGCTAAATATTGATTTTTCATTTTATTGGGATTTTAATAGTTTATGATTTTTGTTTTCAAATTTATAGATGTAAGGTCTGTTTTTGTTTTAAAAATTAAATCGTAACCTTAAGCCAGTACCCACAAGCCTCAATTTTTCGGCACTAATTTCTCTCACGGGTAATTTTACAAAAGGTTCGAAAGCCACAAACGTTTTTTTAGCTATTTTTTGTCGAAACCCAAAACTAAAATTATAGAAAGCCAAAAAATTCGGGTTTTTTATTTGATTATCAGCCACTTGCTCTGTACTGCGTTCGTAAACTAAAAAATTATTTGGTTGTTCTTCGCCAGAAACACTTGTGCTAATTTGGTTAACTAATTTTTCTTCTATATAATTATTGCTTCTTTGTTGATTTAGGACAGCAAAAGCCGATACGCCTACATTGGCATAAATAGATTTATTGATATTGTATTTAATTTCTATCGGAATATCAATACCACTTACGTTTGCGTTTACCGACTCCAGGTTTTTTACACTAAAATTGGTGCTTTTTATGCTACTTGATTCGGCAAAAACATTTGCCCCATTTATATTTTGCGTGGTGCTAAGTTGGTTATATCCTAATCCCGAATTTATAGATATTTTTGAATTAAGGGCGTAATCCATATTTAAGCCATAGCCCATATTTAATTTCGAGGTATTACCAAACGATGGTGCAATAGCAAGCCCTAACAACCATTTACTGCTTTTTTTAGAAGTTTTTGCAACTTCTTTAACTTTGGATTCTTTTTCTAAAAATGCTGACTTTTTAATTTTAGCTAAATCATCTATATTAACATTTTGCTTCGCAACAGTATCAATAAAGTTATTTTGGTTTGATTGTTTGAGATTAGCTTTATTAGCTGTTAATAAGTTAGTTGTATCTACAAGGATTATACCGTCATTGTTAAAGCTTGGTTCATCGTAAATTATTGTATTGATTTTACCTTCGGTTTTTGCGGAATTAAGTTTTACAACACGCTGTTTAACACCTTTTTTAAAATTTATATTTTGGTTTAGTAATGGTAAGTTTATAATTGCACTAATAATTAATGGTTTATTTAAGTTTGATATTGCTGTGCTTCCAGTTGTTTTTGCCATTAATAGCTGATTTTGGTTTGATAAATTTAAAGTGTTTTTTACACTTTTTTGGTATGATTTATCTTGCTTAATTGCATTTTTAGAACTGATAAAAGCTACATTTACTAGTTTTTCTGTATTGATTTTAACTCCGTATTTTTGACGAGTTGGTTTTAAATCATCTGTTTTTTGATGGCTTTTTTTTGCTATAATCGTTTTATTTTCAATCTGTTTAACATTAGCATAATTTACAATTGTGTTTTTTGGAGATTGGTTAAACCAAAAAAACAAGCCACAACCTAATAGCAATATTGCAGCAGCGCTTCTTAACCGTATAATTGATTTACGCTTTTTCTTTTTATTGAAATTTTCCCAAGCACCAACAGCATAAGGTTCTTCATTTGTAGCTAATTTTGCCACAATATGAGTTATTAACTCCTTATGCTTAGGGTTTTTATTATGATGTTGCATATTGGTTAGTTAAAGATATTGTATATAATGTTCGTAATTTGCTTTTAGCCCTAGCAAGGTAAACCCTGCTGCTGCTTTCGGGTATGTTTAATATTTTAGCTATTTCGGAATGCGAAAAGCCATCAATTTCGTATAAATTAAATACTATACGCTGTATTTCGGGCAACTCATTAAGCAGTTTTAAAATATCTTTTACATTTAATTCCGAAATTACATTTACTTCAATTATAGGCTCATGGCATTCTTTTAATTCACTTACCAGTACTAAGTTGCGTTTTAATCTTAAAAAATCAATTGCACATCTAGATGCTATTTTGGCTATCCAACCTTTAAAAGCTTTTTCAGTTTCATTTGAGTTTTGGGGTGCAACAAAAGTATTTATACCCTTAAAAATTTTAACAAAACTATCGTTAACCAGCTCTTCACCATCATTTCTGTTGTTTACATAGCGTAAAATAACAGCCATTAAATAGCCATAAAACAATTTGTAAATCGTTTCTTTACTTTTACTATTGTTGTGTAAGCAACCCGCAATATTATCTTCAAAACTTGGTGTTTTTTTTATCACTTAGTTATTGTTTACTTTTTAACTCTAAGTAAATTTATCGCTCAAAATCATAAAAGTTAAGGGCATTATACTTAACCATATTTGTTTTGTTGATTGCATTTTTAAATTATATTTTACGCTTTATAAATTTACAATAATTTGATTGCAAAGTTATTAAGTAAAAAATTAACCAATTTTTATGGTTTATATAAGTACATTTTTACTTTCTTTTGCGAGTTATCGTTTATAATTATTGCTGGGTAAGTATTTGTAGCTACAATTTCGGTAATTACCGGAAAATCAAAACCCATTTTATCTGTAAATCTTTTAATGGTAACACCTTCATCGTAAGTTTCGTAAAGGCTCATATTTTCTATAACCTGTTCGGCACCACCAAATAGTAAATGTTTAGTATCTAATGGGTCAACCCAAATGGCATAAATATAAGAATAGGGTAAATTATTGTTTGCCGATTTGTAAATGAATTTGGTGGTGTTTCCAGTAACTTTAGATAATGCCCCCTCTTGCCCAACATAAATGCTATTATCAGTATAAGAATTGGTTTGTAATTCATTGGGTCTACGGTTTCCCCAAATATCATGATCTATAATTTTTGTATAATTATTTAATAAAACAGGGTTTGTTGCATCAATATCATATTTACCTAACCAGGCAAAATCTAAAGGAGCTTCGGCACCTTGGTAAATTGTATTTGCATTGCTTGGCAAAAATACAATAGCGCATGGGTAACCAAAATTACTTTCTATGCGGTTGTTATTTCGTACCCAATTAAGGCCACCATCTACCGAAATAGCAATTGTAGCGCCACCTGCTAAGTTTGCAAATATGTGATTAGGATTGCTTGGATGCACAGCAAAGCAAAGATAGTCTTCATATCTTTTTTCAACATTATCAAAAACTAAATTGTTACCAGCATCCCAAGTTAAACCGCCATTGTTAGATATAAATAAAGTTTTTGAAGTTGCCGTATTATCTGATGCTACACCTGCAAAAAACTTATTTGCAATAGTAGGATGCTTATAAATTGCGGTTATAGTTTTGCCCTCTAAACCAGCCCTCGACCAAATTTTTGTACTTAAATCATTTTTCCAAACCCCATCTGTTGTACCTACAAATACATAGTTGTTATTAAAGATTGCCGTTTGAAAACCAGCGGCAATCCGGCTTTTGTTATCTGTAAAAGGAATAAAACCATGATCAATAAAAGTACCAACGCTAGGTTTTGGGGGGGGAGTGTTATTTTTTTTACAAGCGGTAAAAATTATTAAAATAGTAAACGTTAGTAATGTGATTCTTTTTTTCATTGTGATTTAAGCTTATATGGGAATACAAAAAAATTTAGTTTAAAGTTATATAATAAACATTTATTGTTGTTTGAGTATTTTGCTATTTATGTGTATAAATTGCAGCACCTATTCTATAATCATCGGTAACGGCTTTAAGCCCTTTTACCCACAATGTATATATTTTACCCTCTTCTATTTTAACATTTGCTAAAGTAGTTTCTATTACACCCGTAGTTTTATTTTTTATGTTAAAAGTAACTCTTTCGGCTCTATCTATAAGTTTAAACTCGCTATTTTCTTTAAATAGTTTATTGCTTACTAAATCGACCGTAGCCCCTTCAATGGCTAAATTTAATGCGCCAGCATCGGGACTTAAATTTACAAACCTTATTTTGGCTTTACCAACCGGCGGATAGGTTAAAGTATCTGTTAAAAATAAAAAGCTAATATTATCTAGTTTATCTATCACAAATAGCGAATAAGCAATATTGGGTCTTAAAGTAAAGTTTTCTGATTTTCTAAATCCGCTTGCATTTTTATTAGCTAACGATACTTGCCTGTTTCCCGAGTATGCGTTTACATAATCTATTTTATTGGTAAAGGCAAAATCTGTTTGGTTTACTTTTGTTTGGTTTAGGTAAATGTCAAATTTTTCTACAGTTGGTACTGCGTGTATTATGCTTAAACCCGAAATACTTGCTTGTGGCACATCGTCTAATTTTTTTAAGCACCCAAAAAGGGTTATTGATAAAATAAGGAAAAGAAATGTAGACTTAGCTACTGTTTTTAAATTAGTTAAAGTTTTCATCGTTGTTTTATTTATCCGTTAAACAATTGTTAATAGTTTTAAATGTTTTTTGGGATAAACGAGTAACGAAATGAAAACGCTACAATTATTTTTATAATTTTTTAAATATTAATTTATCAATAAGTTTTAAAGCGAATAAGTTTTGGTTAAGGTAAAATAAGCTATTTAATTGATTTTCATTTACCCAAAAAACACAGTTTTATTTATAACCTTTTATTTACACAAACATATCATTATAAGATAATTATAGATATTTTAATACCACAAATATCCATTAACCTTTAAATACAACAGCAATTAATGCCATTGTATTAAATATTCCCATACTTGTGATTAATATTTTAAGGCGGTTAACCATACAATTAATTGTATTGCAAATATTGCTTCGGGCCTTATTATTTATGATAGGTGGTGTAAGTTTAACGCCACATTATTTATATGTGCGTGTATTGAGATTACTGCATTGTAATAATTATTTGGAGTGATTGGGAGTGGAAAATTGAGCAACAAATACTACTGCCAACCGCCACCTAATGCCTTGTATCAAATTAACTAACGCAATATACTGCTGTTCAAATTCGTCTAATTCGCCACGTGTAGCAATGGTTTAAATAAGCAACCCTTCTTTCTCGTCTTCATCCAGCGGTGTTTGTCCATCTATGTAATCTAAATCTAATCCCATAAAGTTTTAGGCATCTCGGTTTTAATAATAGTGGTTCGTTCCTGTATTGCTTTTTCAATACGTTGTTTGGTATTCTCCTGATCTTCCAGCTTCATGGAGTTGCTAGTTCGCATTACAATTTGCGTTGCCAGTTCTTTAGCATTCCGTTCAATCAATGATTCTAAAGAACCATCAATGGGAACAAAACCGTAAACTAATTGCATATCAAATACCCTTGCTGCTTCCCGTAATGCTTTTATAGTAATAGAGCCATCTTTTTCTCTGCGTTCAATATCCTGCACACTTTGTTTGGTAATAGAAAGGCGGTTGCCCAACTGTAACATACTCATGCCAATAGCGTTACGTATAGCTTTTATCCATCCGGTGGGCGGTTGAGCTACATTTTGCAAACTGGCGTATGCCAGCTTTTTGGTATTCAACTGTTGTATCTGTAATGACTTTTTGCCCATGATTTAAACTTATGCTTTCATTTAACAAGTGTACATGTATGGTTATAATATGACAAATAAAAGAAAAATGTAAGCCCTTAGGCTGACTTAATTTTGTAGGAGGATATTTTGATAATTGCGTTTGATGGGATTGTTGTAAGCTCCCCAACAATAGTGCGTTTTAAAAGTAGACACATTTGTTAATTTAAAAACCGTGAAAGATGAAATTGAATGATCTATCAGTTGCTAATGTTATTAAACAGACTTAGTAAATGATGTTTTGCATCAAAAAAAAAATTTATGTTGCTAAAAATAAGTATTTTAAAACTTTTACTTGAAGTAAGTATATAATTAATATGTTTTAGCCGAGCTTATTTTTTCTGTTTTTTTAGTGGTTGGGTCTCTAGTTTCCTTCAACCAATTAAAAATGATACTATCTACTATATTTATTTAGTATGCTATTTTTAAACCTATTACAACCAATTTCTCTACACGTGGAAAATGGTCTTGAACTTGTTCACCCGAGTTTTTGCATGCTAACTCTGCATTTTCTATTACGTTTAAGAATTTTACCCATTTTAAATATTCTAATACTTTGTACAATTCTCTGGCGCTCCAGTATTCTTAATCTATACAGCATCTTTTAACTAGTTGATTTACAGACGATATTTTCACTATGCATACTCGCATAAGCTGCTGCTCTAAAACTTTTTATAGGGGAATTTGGGCTCTATTGGGGGAAACTGGAAGAGCAGGTAGAAACATAAAAAAATTACACTTGAACAGTTGCTTTTTTATCTTGATACATTTTAACAAAATTTGCTGGTGGTAATATTAAATTGCCTATACCTGATTTCAAAGAAAGGTTTGAGAGGTTTTCTCTTACATACGGAAATAAAATAGCTGCTGCATTTATATTCCCAAATTCTTCTAAAGAAATACCTAATTCACCTACTTTCTCGAAAACCCCAACCATCGTAATCTCACAAGATATTTCGACAACATCTTTAAACCATTGTTGAAATTTTAAAAACTCTGTAACTACTACCTTATTATCTGTAATATTAGTATCAACAGAAATATCAAAGACGGCTTTAACCTCATCTGAATTAAATTCGACAGACGGAGTTCTATTAAATGAACAACTCATTAAAAGAATGTTCTCAATACGAAAACCATTCTCTATGTTAGATTTCTCTTTCATTATGCTGCTAATGCGTAATTTACTTCCCCACAGGGCGTGATAAGGGTTTTATTAGACGGGATGTTAATCATGCCAGGAGAAATGGGCAAAACGATGATATTGTAATTAGTAGAAAAAACACTGATTGCATTAACCGAATTGACTTTGAAACTACCGTGATTACAAACATTGTAATTAAAGCTGTCATTTAGAAGATTTACTTTTAAAGCATCTGCATTATTGAACCTCCGACTTATAGTATAATCACTCCCTTGTCTTGAATAAACTGGATGTGATACTGGAACTAATACATCGTCTGTAATAAAGTATAAGCCTTCATATGGAAATAAATCAAAAAACTCATTGTAAATATTGTTTTCAATTATTGAAAACTCTTCACTTAATATAAAAAATTCTGATGGCAAAATTTCTACGCTATGAGTATTATCTGATTCATCAAATTCATAACTACATTTTATTGATGGAAATTGAATTACTAATTCATCAATTTTTTGTTTTACGAAGTCTATTGAGCTAATCATAAAAAATTTTTTGTTAAAGCATTATTTGTAATATCAGCTAATTTTCTAGCATTTAGACTATCCCTTTCAATAATTATTTTTTGAGAGTAATCTGCATTTTTTCGTAATTTTTTTAAATCACGTAAGTTATTTGCAAAGTCCCTTGGAATTATTGTTTTGCTTATTTTATCTCTAAAAAATGAAATAAGATAATTATGTGACCCTGAAGACTTAACTTCCTTTCTATTATCAAATTCATTTTCCTCAACTTCAAATTTATTAAACAATACAAAACGCATTAGTTGAACACTACTGTAATAGCTACAATGAACACTTGATGCATAAAGTTCTTCTGCATGTAGCAAAGTTGATGCCTCTAAACTTGATTTTGATTTGTTTAATAAAATATCCATTAATATATTGGATTGCAAATATATAAGTTTTTAATCTATACTAACCAAATATATCATTATAATATGTCTGACTATAAACATATTTATATGTAATAAATTAATAAATACTAAGACATTTTTTGGCGTATTAATAAACAAGATTAAGATTATAAATACATTGTTTACTTAGGTACTTTATGTTTAGTTTGAATTTTGCTGTTTATAAAGTTAAATAATTATAGAAACCATACCATTTTTATAAATTTATTTAAAAGATTTATATGCTAATTCAATAAGGGATTTTAAAGTTTCTCTTTTTACTTGAATCCACCATTCTTTATTCATTAACTTTTAAAATATAACATTGCAAATGCGATAAATTTAAACCTAAATAACATATGAGATTCTAAGTCGTTTATTTTAGTGTACAACGTATAGAATGACATATTTTTAGAGCTTTTACACTCAAGTAGAAAAATAATTTTCTTTAAATATTCTGGTTTAAAATATTCCTGTGGGTTTTGCATCTGTGTACTAAATGTTTATACCCGCACATCGCCTTCATAGGTAAAAACCTGAACTTTATCAGCATGAACACTTACTGTTTTATGAGTTTCAATTTGAAGCGATTCATAACTTTTTAGATGAGTGTTAGGTTTGAAAATTTTCTTAGGATCTATGTCGCTGACACTACAGTTTTTAGGGAAAATGAAATTTATATTCTCCGCAGTATATTCTGAATTATTTTTAATTGTCATTTCACAAGTGTAAGTGAATCTATAATTCAAATCCTGAACTCTCTGTTGATATAAAACAATAGGAATTGACACATATAATCTAGGTCTTATTTTATAATAATTATCGTAAAATGTTTTAAATAGCCATCCTAAGCCTAAAAATATCAGACCTAAAATTGACTTTACTATTTCATCAGATAATATCATTATTTAACCATTACCCCCAATGTTCTTTAACCCAACTTGTATAATTGCGTCCCAAACGCCTAAACAAATGTCAAATTTCGACTAAATTTCACTATATTTTCATTTGTTTTTTCGGTAGAAAAA
>REAS01000045.1 GCA_004294495.1 Sphingobacteriales bacterium | reverse complement strand
AAGATTAAACAGAAAAAACCCTCGAAATCACAAACCTAAAAAATTGTACAATATGGTGTATAAAAGAATATAGATATTGCTTAAGTAAACGACATTGGTATATATACTGTTACTAAGCGCTAAAAAAGAAACCTTGTTAATCAACATATAAAATTAGTTGAAATTTATTTCACTTTTTGCCATAATTATGAAACAGCACCACAATATCAATGCAAAAGGTTAACAAATAAAGATATCCCAAAGTTTATTGACCAAGAGATTATGACCATCTGCTTATTGTGCGTTTACGCTGAAAAACAAGTTTGATCAAAGTGATTTATCAATTTATTCAAAACTATTATTCGGTTTGGTTTCGAAAACAAAAGAGTTAAATGTCTATATTTTCGGGAAATAAGTTGTTGCTTTTATGTGTTTGGTTACCGTGATTCTTAATTCGCATTAATAGCAAATCAAAAGATGAATATAATTTAAATGTTAATTTCTACTTCACTAATAATTTAATATCCTCGTTTACCAAATTATTAATATGAGCCGAAACTGTTTTTAATTTAATAAAATAGTTGCCTGGCTTTAAAAACGAAAGGTTAAATGCTTCCTCTTGGGTCGCAAAACTTACCATGGTCACATTTTTTTTGAAAATTAATTTACCTAGATTATTATATAGCATCACTTGCACTTTTTGACCTTGCTGTGGCCTGTTAAAACGTAAAGAAAATTGGCCATTAGTTGTGGGGTTAGGGTATAGTGCAATTAGCTTGGTATCTAAAGTTATATTAAATACCGCTTCATTTACATCTGTTTGTAACTGGCCTTTTGCCGCATAAGTTTTTAGGGTAACATTACTTTTAAGTATTAGTGGTACGGTGTAAATTAACGACGCTGCGGTAGGGGTTGTACCATCTAACGTATAGTATATTATGGAGTTTGGTAAACTACTGGCAATACTAACACTTACTTCTTTTTGTGCAGTTGCACCATTAGGGCTTATACTTATGGCTGGCTTATTAATAGTATAGTTTACGGTGTTTACTTCGCCAACATTTCCATTTCTAATTGCTAAAGCTTTGATTTGAGTTACGTAGCTATCAATTACTATTGGCCCTGTGTAAAGTATTGATGTTGTTGTGGGAATACTACCATCGATAGTATAATAAATTACAGCATTGGGAATTGATGTAATTGTACAATTGAAGACATCGGTTTGTAAACCAGATGCAGGTAATATAGCAACGTTAGGCCCACTTATAGTAAATACTGCTTGTGTAACGTTACCAACCACTGTATTTGATATAGCTAATGCTTTTATTGTTTGGGTTTGTTCTACTTTTATAGGTTGGCTATTATAAAGCGTTGATAATGTGGTAGGAGTTTCCCCGTTTGTGGTATAATAAATGGTTGCATTACTTATGCCTGTAGTAAGGGAAACACCAACATTATCAATAAAATTACCGCCACTGGGCGAAAAGACAACATTTTGTAAGCTTGAAGTTACAAAAGATGCAGTTGCAACATCTCCTATTAAATTATTACTAGTAGCGATAGCATTAATTGTTGTAGTGTTATTAATGTTTATTGGGTTTGTATAAATTGTTGATGCTGTTGTAGGTATTGAACCATCTAAAGTAAAATATATGGTGCTACCAAAGTGCGATGGTGTTAAAGTTACTGTTGTTTGCGCTTCTACAACGCCGCCATTAGGTGATATATTTACGGTTGGCCCTACAATAGTAAAAATCGCCGTTTTAATATCACTTGTAATTAGTTTACCAAAGGCTTTTGCTTTTATTGTTGTAGTTTCATTTATAACAATCAAACTTCCACCATAATTTAACGAATATTTAGTTGGCTCGGTGCCATCAAGTGTGTATCTTATTTCTTTAACATCGGGACCTGTACTACTTATAGTTACAAAAGTTTGTACAGGGTAAGTGCCCGTTGGTTTAGATATGATTACGTCAATTGGAAGTATATCAGCTAATTGAGTAACATAAATATTAGCCGAAGCTATTTCTGTAACCGCCACATTATCAACAAAAACAATTGCTTTTACTAAAGATGTATCGGTAATTGTAAAGGGTTGGGTAAATATGGGTGAGTTTAAATTAGGTGTAGTACCATTAATGGTATATCTGATGGTAACGTTAGTGCCAAATATATCTGTTTTAAAGTTTACAGGGGTACTATTTACAAAATCGCCACTATTAGGTATTATTGTTGGCGGTAAATTGGTAGTAGGGCCAACAGTCCAAGGGGTTGTACCATATTCATAAGCACCTAAATCTACGTTTCCTGTGTATAGGTCGTTAAAAGTAAAATAATTTACACCTTTATCAATAGCATCCGTTGCCGTATTTTTTAACTGATAATTTCTTTGTGGTGCGTTTTGAAAAAGTGCATTTGCTTTTGAATTGGCACTTAAAAGGTTATTACTTACAATTGCACTTGAAATAGATGAAGATATTTGTGGAGTGCTTAATATGTTATTGCGAATAGTATCACCTATACCATAATTAAATGAATCTTCAATGTTACCCTCCGATGAATTAGGGCTAATAAATGTATTGTTATAAATAGACAACAGATTTGATGTATTTATTAGCATGGATTCTTCTATGCCGTAAACAACATTATGATCTACAAACCATTTACCGGGGTTAAAATCAAAATAAAACCCATAAGCTGCTTTTGGGTATCTACCTTTAGGGCTAAAGGTTTTATATAGGAAATTATGATCCATACGACCCCAGTTGCCCTCAATACCCGTAGCATCAATATAGCCACTATCATTACTGCGCAGTAGGCAATCGTAAATTCGGTTATGGTGTATGCGGCCAATACCCTTTTTATTAGAATCGGAGTTGGTAAGACCACCAAAATTAATACCCATAACGGTTGTATTAAAAATATTGTTGTAGCCTATCTCCCCATCAATACAGACATATGAAGTGCTTATTGCCCCAGCATTACTGCAAGCGTAATTTACTTCGGAAATGGTGTTGTTTAATATTTTATTACCTGTACCTAACAAACAAATACCTGGCCCTGCCGAGTATTGAATATTACAATTTTTAATTACGTTGTTTCTACCACTCATAATAAAGCCCGACCGACCATACCACTGACTTTGCCAATTACCTCCCGAATTTGTAAAATGAGTTAAATACTTTGCATTTAGACCATCAAATGTAATATTATGTGCATCATCAACAATTGTGTTATTACGTAAATCAGAAAAAATATCGGTTGAAATGGTACAAGCAAACAGATTTAATTTTTTAATGGTATAATCGCTTCGGTTATCGGTTGCGCTACTGCTAGTAAAAGCGAATTTTCTTTTTTTTGCCTCCACAAGGTTATTCCCAAAAATATCTTCTGATGGTGCTAAACCATTGGGCGTACAAACATATACAGCATTACCACTTTTCCACCATTCGCCTGGACTTAATAATGCGGTTACACCTCCTGTTGCTTCAACCCCAGCCATAGTTGGGTTAAATAAATAAAACTCGGTTTGTTCGCCCATTTGGTATGGGCCATATTGTAGGTTTGGCTTTGCTCTATTATTAAATGTTATTGTATGGTTAGCTTGGCTTGTTGCTGTAACCTGTCCTGTCCATCCCTGTCCATCATTACCACTTATAGATAAGTTTAAAAAAATGGTTGCTCCTACCCAACGTCCATCCGGTTCGTTAAAACTTGCAACAGTAAAAGTCACAAAATTACCTGCTACACTAATATCTTCGGCAATAGCATCGGTTGGTATGCAAAGGTTGTTTGATGTTTGGTTTGGCCATCTTGCAAACTGAATCATTTTTTGATCCACAAATAATTGATTGCTGGGATGGCGTAAACTTTCGTTATCGGGCGCATTAAAATCCATTGTAGTTTGGTAAACTGCACTTTTGGGTATTTGTGTCCAGTTTTTTAGCATTTCGGTACCGTTTATGGTTACGCTTTCGTTTAAGTACGATTGGTAAGTTACACCATCGGTAGCCATTTTTACTTCTTCACGGTAAATTCCAGTTCTAATATTTACTACATCGCCGGGTTGGGCAACATCAGCAGCTTGTTGAATGGTTTTAAAAGGATTTGCTAAACTACCATCGCCTAATTGGGTATTTGCTGCCGATACAAAAAAATCTTTAGCATAGGTATGGTTTGCAACAACCAATAAAAAAATTGTAAATAAGCAAATGGTTGTTTTTTTCAAAAAACACATAGTATTAAAAATATTAATAAAAAAGTTTATACTTAAAATTAAGCAATATTGCTTAAAATAAGTAAGTAAAGATTATTGGTTATAATATTCTAAGATATAAAATTTTGCTATAATGAGAATTAAATTTATTAAATACATAGCGAAATTTGAAAGCAGTAGTGTAAAAATTTTATATACATTGGGGAAATATAATTATAAAAAAAAAATCAAGTGCTTTACACTAACTAAAAAACAATAAACATACTTAGTAAAAAAACCATTTAACAAGTTCTTTGTAAGATACTTTTTTGCCATACATTAAAATACCTACCCTATAAATGCGTGATGCTACCCAAGTGGTAAACACAAAACCTGCCACCAATAAAACCACAGAAAGCGCTAACTGGCAATTTGGTACGCCAAACGGTATGCGTATCATCATTGCTATGGGCGATGTAAACGGAATAATTGATAACCAAAATGCTAGCGAACTATCAGGATTGTTTATAATTACATTCATCCCAATTATAAATGTAAAAATTAGGGGCAAAGTAATAGGCAGCATAAATTGCTGGGTTTCGGTTTCGTTATCAACTGCCGAGCCAACAGCAGCAAATAATGCACTATAAATTAAATATCCGCCAATAAAATAAAATAAAAAACAACTAATTATATAAACAAAATCGAGGGTATCAATAGCTTTCATTACATTGTTGATAGGATTATTTGGGAGTTCATTCACTTTATTATCACCATTAGTTGTCACACTTTTTTGGGCGATTTTATCTTTAATATTTCCGCCATCGGTTACCAATACAAAACTTGCTGCACTAGTTAAACTAGTTGAAAGTATTATCCACAATAAAAACTGAGTTAAACCAACAGCACCAATCCCTAAAATTTTTCCCAACATAAGCTGAAAAGGCTTTACCGATGATACAATAACTTCGATAATACGGTTTGATTTTTCTTCAATTACGCCACGCATAACTTGCGCCCCGTAAATAAACAATGCCATGTATATTAAAAAAGAAGTAACAAATCCAATTATTGCAGTTGCACCAATACTTGTATCTTTCTCACCTTCTTCTGATATTTGCTTTGCGGTAATGCTAAACTGAGCCTCTGCTTGGTTTAAAACCGCAGTATCAATACCTGCAGCTAAAAGTCTTTGCGTTTGTAATATGGTTTGCATTTGATTTTCAATATCTGTAATCAAATTTAAACCAGGTTTTTTTTGAGATAGTATTTGAATGTTACCGTTTTTTGCATAATTGGCATCAATGTAAAGTAAAAAGCTTTCTTTATGTTGATTCAAATTTTTCTTTGCAATTACTAAAGCATAATCAATATAGGTAAAATTAAGATTTTTTTGGTTCTTAAAATGATTGTTAAATATCCCGCTTTTATCTAATACTTTTACCTGTTGCACTTCATTATCTCCCTTTACAAAAATTAAAAAGATTATAGCATACATTGCTATAAGTAAAGTGGGTACTAAAAAAGTCATTATTAAAAATGATTTTTTTTGCACTCTTGATAAGTATTCGCGGCTTATAATTAAAAAGACTTTACGCATAACTTCCTGCTTTTGGGGTTACCCTCTCAATAAAAATATCGTTAATTGATGGGATAATTTCTTGTACACTAATTATTTGTGTTTGCGGAATAATTGATAACAAAACCTGATTTAGATTAGCCGCTTCATTTAATTTGATGTAATATTGCCAACATTCATTTAAAAAAGTGGTGCTTAAAATTTCAAAATTTTCGAAATTAGTTTGGGTAAAGGGATTATCAACCACAATTTTAAAACTACTGTTGCGGTAGCTGTTACGTATTTCGTTTAGGTTACCATCTAATATTTTATGCGCTTTATTAAGTATTACAATGTGTTGGCAAAGGGTTTCAACCGATTCCATACGGTGAGTAGAGAAAATTAAAGTTGCTCCTTGTTTATTAAGTTCTAAAATTTCGTTTTTAATAACCTCGGCATTTACAGGATCAAACCCCGAGAAAGGTTCGTCTAAAATAATTAGCTCGGGTTGGTGTAAAATAGATGCTACAAACTGCACCTTTTGCTGCATGCCTTTAGATAAGTCTTCAACCTTTTTTTTCCACCAGGTTTCCATTTCCATTTTGATAAACCAGTATTTTGTTTTAGCGAATGCATCCGCTCGGGTTAACCCTTTTAACCTTGCCAAATAAATTAATTGCTCTCCAATTTCCATTTTTTTGTACAAGCCGCGTTCTTCGGGCAAGTAACCAATTTTAGCAATATGGGATTGGTTGAGTTTTTTATCGTTAAAAAAAATTTGTCCCTCATCAGGTGCTGTAATTTGGTTAATAATACGAATTAACGATGTTTTACCAGCACCATTTGGCCCAAGCAAGCCAAATATTTGACCTCTCTGCACCTCCATACTTACCTTATTTAAAGCCGTATGTTGGGCATAATGCTTAGAAATGTTTTGTATTGATAGCACTTTGCTGTATTTGTTTTTAAAGTTTTGTTAGGCTGTCAATTATAAATAAAAATTAAATCAAACAAGAAAAAAATTATAGCAAAAAAAATGCGAAATGTATGTTTACACTCCGCATTTAAGGTTATTATTTTTTAAATTAAAACTTCAATATTCTAAAATCGGTGCGCCTGTTGGCTTGATGTTGCTCATCGGTACACTCAACATTGTTTTTACATTTATTAACCAACACTTTTTCACCATAACCTTTGGCAGTAATTCGTTTTGAATTTATACCACGCCCAATAATGTAGTTAACGGCCGAGGTTGCCCTACGCTGCGAAAGTTTAAGGTTATATTTATCATTTGCCCTACTATCAGTATGTGACCTCAATTCTATTTTTAAAGTTGGGTTATCTATCATGGTTTGTACTAAACCATCAAGTACGTTTGCTGCATCTGGTCTAATATCATCTTTATCAAAATCATAATAAATATTTGCAAGATTAATAACTTTATTAATTTCAAATAAAGAGTCTAAACTTAAGTCAACATTAAAAATTTGAGACTTTTTTAAACCTTTTGTGCTTAATAAAACCGAATCGGACTGAAATTTTTGTTTTTTTGCAATCAATGCGTAATCGGTCTCGGGTTTTAGGTTAAAGGCGTAGCTTCCATCGGGGTTAGTACTTACATTGTCAACCACTTTAATGCCATTTTCGTATAACGATACTTTAGTACCGGGTAATGAAACTGTAGTTGGTTTTTTTAATATTTTACCCTGTACTGCAAATACTGGAGGTTTTTCTTTAATAAATGTAAACGCAAAAATATCATCGTTACCGTAACCAACCAAACGGTTTGATGAAAGGTAACCGTTTGTAGTATCTTGTGAAAGATTGTAAATTGAATAAGAAAAATCATCAACCGATGAATTTATAGGGTATTTAAGATTATTTACATTTATCCAATTATTTTTACTGCCAATAGCTCTAAAAATATCTAAGCCACCCATACCAATGTGCCCATTACTTGCAAAAAACAAAGTATCGGCGGTAATTGTTGGGTACATTTCACTAGCAGCTGTGTTAATATCACCACCGGCATTTTGTGGTTTATCCCATTTACCTTCGCTGGTTAGGTTACTAAACCAAATATCGGTACCACCAAAACCACCTGGCATATCAGATGTAAAATACAAGGTTTGCTCATCGTTACTTAAAGCGGCCTGCCCTACCGAATATAATTTTACGTTGTTGTATTTAAAAGCTTCGGAAGTAAACTTTCCACCACTTAAAGTATAAATACTCAATTCAAGATTATTGTTTCTAAACCTTATTTTATTTTGTTTAATCTTTTTACCCTTTTTTCCTTCATGATTAGAGGTAACAAAAAACTTGTTGCCTGCTTTATTGGTTATTAAAGGCCCATTATGATATTTCTCTGTATTGTAAATTGCACTATCTAGTTTGGGATTGATGATAGAAAAATCTTTAGAAATATCTGCTTTGTAAATTTTTAGAAAAGAGTTCCCTGTTCGTTTATATTGATTCTTTTTTGAAGTTGGCTTTGCTTCGGTAACAAAATATGCTTTTTTATTATTGGCAAATACACCAAAGTTTGAAAGGTTGGTATTTACTGCATTTTGGTTTACAATTTTATGTGTTGTTGGTTTGGCCATCCAAATAATAGCCGAATCGCATCCTATCAAATCTGTTAATACAGATACTGTATCTTTAGATGCACCAATATAATCAATAAATACTTGTTTGGCCTGTAAATACTTTGCGTTTGCTTTAAGTACCATTGCATAGGGTTTTAGTACATCGGCACTATTTTGTGTTAGTACGGCTAACTGTTCGTAAATTTTTTCGGCAGTTTGGGTGTTATTTAACTTTACATAACAGTCTGCTAATCGGGTTAAATTTCTAACTTTAAATATTTCATTTTGCGAAAGTTGAACATACATTTCACTTGCGGCTTTATAATTATAAGATGCGTAAGCTTTATCGGCTTTTTTTTGAAAATTGTCTCCATCCTGACTGTAGAGAAAATTTGTATTTGCTATTGCTAGAATAAAAACTAAAATAAATGTTAGATATATTTTGTTCATTTTATTGATTTTAATAAATTTAAATGAATTTAATTTGCTTTAATTAAAAGTAACGAGGACTTAAAATACGTTGATTTTTACGTGGCAAGGTTAAACCTATGGTAAGCTCGTGAGATCCACTTTGCTGGTTTCTAAGGCTGTTAAGGCCATAATCGTATGAGTAACCCACCCTTAATTCATCGGTAACAAATAATTGTAAAACACCTGATATTGAATTTAAACTGCTTAACATTTGCCCTTGGCTGTAATTCTCTACTTTAATATTTAAGCCAGTACGGTACGATGCCCCAATCCAAAATTTATCTTTAAAAATTAACATGGTATTAATATCAACACTTGATGGTCCTTTAAAATCATCTTTAAATAAAACACTAGGCCTAATTTTAACCTCTTCATTTAAATTGTGTAAAGTTCCTAAAATAAAGTATAGAGTGGGTTTTCGTCTTATGTTAGTATAACTTACCGAATTAATATCTACAAAGTTACTTGCTGTACCCCCCGAAAATAAATCGGTTAAAGATAAGCCTGCATAAAACCTTGATGTATTGTAATAAACCCCAATTCTGGCATCGGGTACAAAATTGCTAAATTGCGTTGTAGGCACAGTAGGGTCGTTTTTTATTACTGAGTTTAATACGCTACCATCCAAAGTATAATTTGTCATACCAACTCCTAAACCAAAACTTAAACGTTGGGTATCAAATTGATCTAATTGTAAGCGATAGGAATAATTTAAATATCCCGAAACAGCCGATTGAGGGCCCAACTTATCGCCCGTTAACTGCAAACCTATTCCCATTTTTTTATTCTCGGGATCAATAATTCCATCTACAGAAAGTGAGCCCGTTTTGGGTGCGCCATCTATCCCAACCCATTGGGTACGCAAACCCGATTGTACAAACCATTCTTCTTTATAACCCGCATAAGCTGGATTTACACTTAAAGAGTTAAACATATATTGTGTAAACTGTATGTTTTGTTGCGCACTAGCCGTGGTGTAACTTGCAATACACAATAAAACTAGGATTATATTTTTTTTTATATTTCGCATTTTCAAAATTTCTATTTTAGGATTGTAAAAAAACAATATTAGCGTTTGATAAGTACCCAACCTTTTACAATTTTATTGTTTGTTAAGGTTTTTAATTGAATAATGTAGTAGTAAGTTCCTTCGTTTAAACCTTCGGCTAGCCACTGGTTTTGGTAGTTTAGGTTTTTATACACTTGGTTACCCCAACGGTTAAATACTTCTATTTCTACATTGCTGTAATTTTGTAAACCTACAATCTCGAAAGTATCATTAATACCATCGCCATTAGGGGTAAATACATTAGGTATAAAAAAGCCGTCAACTAATGAGGTAACTGTTTTGTCATCAGTATCGTTGGTTGTGCCCGATTTATCTTCAACTACAACATTTTTTGTATCTAACCCTGTAACCACCGCTTGGTTAGTTATTAACCCCGCCGAAATATTAGCCGCTGTTACCGTGTATTCGCCAGTTACTGTTATAGATGCTTTGGGTAACAAAGTTGTACTTGGTAAAGCAATGTTGGGTATTAAAAATAGTGGATCGGTTAGAACTAAATTGTTTATAGTTAAATTTCCCAAATTGGTAATGGTAAACGAATATCTAATAACTTCGCCTACCAAAAAAGTTCCATTAGCACCCGTTCCTGTATTTATAACTTTTTTAATTAACGCAATTTTGCTTTTTTGTTCTATTGGCGTTACGGTACATTTTGGGCAAGTGGGGTCTATAATATCGGTAGGTTTTGCAGGGTTACCGCTGGTTGATGTTGCTGTTACATCATCGGTTTTACCTGGCGATGATGCCTTTGCAGTTGCTATATTATATACAAAACCTTTATCAACATCGGCCTGGGTGATGGTATATGTAGCTGTAAAAGTTGTATTATCAACCGCTTTGGGGCTTAATGTTACTATTGGTCCACCTGTTACAGCTGCTTTCACATCGGTTAAGGTAATGTTGGTTAGGGTAACGTTGCCTGTATTTGTAACCTTAAATGTGTAGTTAATTTTATCGCCAGCATCGTTAATACCGTTGTTGTTTACATCAACAATTGTGCTTGACTTTACCAAACTCAAGCTAGGCTTTGGTACAATATCAATAACCGTTGGTGAATCATTGTCAACACTTGTGCCCGATGTATCGGTTACAGGGTTATTTGATGGGTCAAAACCTTTTGCTACTGCAGTGTTTGATACCTTACCAGCATCAATATTTGCTTGTGTAAGTACGTATACAACGGTATATGTCCCCTCTTGACTTGGAGCTAAATTAGTGGGGTTTATAGGCACATTTACCATGCCTAACATTGCATCGTTTATGGTTATGTTATTAATAGTAACGTTGCCAGTATTTTTTACCTTAAAAGTATAGGTAATGGTTTCGCCTACTTGTGCAAATGTATCGCCATTAGTATCGTTAAATACGCTGGTTTTTATTAACGAAATTCGTGGCTCTTTAATAATTTCGGTAATGGTACAAGTAGGGCAAGCTGGGTCTTTTACACTTGTAGTGTTACCGTTCTCCGATTCAGCCGAAACTGGCGTATTCTGTACATTTGTACCGTTGGCTGTAGCTTTATTTGATACGAAACCTTTAATAATATCGGCTAATGTAATGGTATAGGTACTTGTTGAGGTTAATACACCTACCTCGCTTGGGGCAAGTGTTGATGGCGTAATTTGCTCATTAAAGATACCAATTTTAGGGTCGGTAATACCAATATTTATAACCGATACCGTACCTAAATTGGTAACAGTAAAAGTATATTCTATTTTATCGCCAACATCTGTAAAGCCATTGTTGTTTACATCAATTATTCTACTGGTTTTAACTAATTTTAGTTTTAGAATTGGAAATATAACTATTGCATCTGATGTTGAAATTATATTTTTTTTAGTTATTGGCTCAAAAGCTTTTGCGGTTGCAGTATTTTTTACTTGCCCAGCCAATATATCGGCAGGGGTAATGGTGTAAATATTGGGTATAATGTTTAAAAAACCTGTTTCTCCTGGTTTTAACAGGTTAGGCAATATAGCGGCATTTACTAAATTAATTTTAGGATCGCTTACGGTTGCATTAATAACATCAACATTACCTGTATTAATTACTTTAAAACTGTAAGTAATAGTTTCGCCCGCTTGTGCCAAACCATCGTTATTGGTATCGTTAAAAACAGCGGTTTTAACTAAAGTAATGGCAGGGCTATATGCAACAACAATAGTTGCAGTTATTGGGTCGGAGTAAACACCATCGGCAGTTTTTAACACATAAGTGTAAACGTAGGTATTGGGTACAGTTTGGTTTGGTGGAAATAAAAATGTAATTTCTCCATTAGGGTTAACTACCATCCCTTGTACGTTGTCGGGGTTTTTAAAAGTTTCGGCAGGTACAGCCAATATGCCACTTATGCCATCATTATTTAAAATATTTATGGTAATTGACGATACTTCGGCATCTAACACTTGGATGTCATCAACCCCAACAGGTTTTACTACAACTTTAATTAGTGCCACATTACTTTCAATACCTGCTTTATCTTTCACAGTGTAAGAAATTACAGGTGCTACACCTAAAAAGTTCATTGCAGGCACAAAACTTACATTGCCACCTGCATCAACTCTAAACTCGCCTTTATTTGGTAAAGTAACCGTAGTTTTTTTTAAACCATCTTGCGGGTCTATTAGTATTATGGATGATTTATCAATGGTTTGATTGCCATCGGGGTCGTTATCGTTTGCTACTAAATTACAATCATCAACTCTGGTGTTTATAGGAGTGGCTATTTCATCGTTTGATGCAACAGGTGTTCTATTAATCCCAAAATTTACCCCAAAAATATCAGTTCCACCTGGGGCAGTTTGGGTAATTATGGGTATTTGCATATTAGGAAGTCCAGGTTCAATTCCTAAGGGTAAATTACCAATACTGCCATAAGATTCTGCTGCTAAATTCCATCCTAATGGTAAATTTGAAACTATAGAGCCTAATGTTGTTCCTATGGCATAATTGTTTAGTGATACGGCGATTGAATAGGAGCCTTTATACAAGTTATCGAACTTAAAACTCCCACCCAAAGAAAACACAGATTTTGAAATTACAGCATTAGTATTATCCAACAAATAAGCTTGTAAAGGTGTGCCTTCAATAATACCTACACCTGTACCAAAAATTACGTTATCTGTAATACTGTTTCCATCAATAAAAACACTACCCGAAATACTAATGCCAGAAATATTTTTCTCGGTAAAGGTTTCCGTTTCACCATCAATACCCAAACTTGTACTTCTCTCATCTAAGTTTGGGGTTGAATTATCATCAATAAGTGTGGTTGATGTTGTGGTAAATTTGATATTTAATGGGCCAATTTTTAATTTATCAATAAAGCTGGCGTTTGGGAAATTAACAGTTGCTTTAAAATTTAGTGCATTTGCGGGTATGGTTGTTAAAATAGCTTCATCGGAAGTATATATACCGTTGTTATCAAAATCAACCCATACATAGGATTTAACTTGGGTGTTTTTAGTATTGCTAATGAGGTATGAGAAAACATAATCGGCAGTTTGGTTAACCTTTAAGTTAGGCACCACCAGTGGGTTAATTGTTATTGGAAAAACAATACCATTAATTTGAAGGGGTGTTTTTAAATAATTATTTTTTAACGGTAAACTATTTGCTGAGTTAAAATCCTTAGAAAAAAGCACATTAGATGCAAAAATGGAATTAGCAAAAAATAAATAAAAAACAGCAGAAAACAAAATGGTATAGCGGGAGTAATTTTTTTTCATATTTTAAAATTCATTTAATAATTAGAAATATTTTTTAATAATTTTATGAAATATTTCACTAATAGTTAAGACTTTCTTATAAAGTGGGTATTACCAAATTTATAAAAATAGTAAACTACAATTTTACCACTATTTAATTAAAAAAAAAACTAAATAAAAAATAATAAGCAAATAGCTTTAACTGCTTCTAAAACAAATGATTGAATATTTTAATATTAGTATTTGATACACCATTCGTGTTTTTTTAGTATTGCAATTGAATTTATACTTTAAATAAGAAACAAAATATTCGCAATTTTAAATGTTGTTGTATTTATTAATTGAATTAATTCTTAATATAATTTGAATTATTTTTTTTTTAATTCTTATAAATTGAAAATTTATATAATAAGATAGTTTGAAATAATATTAACGTTTGATAAGTACCCAACCTTTTAAACTTTTAGTATCTGTTAAAGTTTTTAACTTAATTATATAGTAATAAGTACCTTCATTTAAACCTTCTGCCACCCATTGGTTTTTGTAATTTAGATTTATATATACTTGGTTACCCCAACGGTTAAATACTTCTATTTCTACATTGTTATAATTTTGGAACCCTATTATTTCGAAAGTATCGTTAATTCCATCGCCATTGGGTGTAAACACATTAGGTATAAAATAACCATCAATTAATGAGGTCACAGTTTTATCATCTGTATCGATTGTAGATCCTGAATAATCTTGAACGGTAACATTTTTTGGATCTAGGCTGGTAACCAATGCTTGATTAATAACTACCCCAGCAGAAATATTTGCGGTTGTAACGACATAATTGGCTAAAACGCTTATTTTGGCTTTTGGTAACAGGGTTGTGATTGTTAAATCAATATTCGGATTTACAAATAGAGGGTCGGTTAAAACTAAATTTTTTAGAGCTACATTACCTGTATTAGTTATAGTAAAAGAATAAATTATAATATCGCCGAATAAAAAGATGCCATTTACGCCTGTACCTTTATTTGTAACTTTTTTTACTAAACTTATTTTCGGGCCGCCACCACTTCCGCCACCACCGCCACCGCCGCCACCGCCACCACCTCCGCCACCACCTCCTCCGCCACCTCCGCCACCACCACCACAATTTTGTATTGGTTGTCCAGTTGTAACAAAGTTTTCGGCCTCGGCAGTAACTAATGTATTTTGTAAATTTTCACCTTGGGCAATTGCCTTATTAGAAACAATAGCATTAATAATATCGGCTTGGGTAATTGTATAGGTGTTAAGAGCGATTAAAGTTCCAGATTTGCCAGGCGCTAAGGTTGATGGGGATATAGGCTGGTTAACTAAATTAATTTTAGGGTCGTTTATTACAATACTAAAAACATCAACAGTGCCTTTATTTGAAACAGTAAACGTATATTGTATTTTGTCTCCAGCATCTGCAATGCAATTACCATTTACATCAATAACCGTACTGCTTTTAACTAATTCGATTTTTAAAATAGGAAAAATAACAATTGCGCTGGATGTATCTGTTACTACCGTGTTTGTAATTGGTTCTAAAGCAGAAACCGTCGCAGTATTTGATACTCTGCCTGCTAAAATATCGGCAGCTTTTATAACATATTTTTTAGGTAGAATAGATATTACGCCTGTTTCGCCTGGTTTTAGTAGTTTAGGAAGAACCGGAGCCTTTAACCCAATTTTAAGATCAGTAACTACTGCATTTTCAATATCAACATTTCCAGTATTTTTAGTAGGAAAGGTATAAGTTATTGTTTCACCAGCTTGTGCTAAGCCATCATTATTAATATCGTTAAAATCAGGGGTTTTATTTAAGGTTATTGATGGAGAAAAAGCTGTATAGAGAGTTGCTGTTATTGGATTAGAATAAACCCCATCCAAAGTTTTTAAACGATATGTATAGGTATAAGTATTGGGTATTTTTTTGCTATCAGGTAATATAAATGTTACATCGCCATTGGTTAAGTTTACTACCAAATCTTTCACATTTAATGGTGGCAATAAAGTTTCAAAAGTAACGGGTAATTTGTTATTTAAATTATCATTGCTTAATACATTTAAGGTTACCGAGGATGTTTGTTGGGCGTCTTCGGCATTTAAAAAGCGAACATCATTAACACCAATTGGTTTTAATTTTATTAAAGCTTGTTTTTCAGTTTTTTTTCTAACATTCTTTTTAGATGAAAGTTTAGTATTATTTCTATTTCCTAAAGAGTCTTTTAATAAAAATAATTTTTTATTAATAGCTATTTTCCCCTCGCCGTAATTATTGTAATTAAGCGAGTATGAAACAAAAGATTTTAGTTTATTAAAAGGAATTTCAATCTCATGGCGTTCGGCAGTTTGATTAACTTTTAAATTAGGTATGGTTAATAGGTTAAGTGTTAGGGGAAAAATCACTTCATTAACATTTAAAGGATTATATAAACGATTATAGCTATTTTCAATAAAAACAGGCGAAGTATTGTATATATTATTTATTTCAGGAATATAATTATGATGTATATTATTCGCATAAATTTTATTTGAGACAGTTATGGTTAAAATATTAACAAAAAAAAGCAAAAAAAAAGCGTATTTTTTTTTCATAAAAAATAAAATAATTGGGTATTAAAATGTTTTCAGTGGAAAAATAAATGTAAAACATCTTAGTGTAATAAACTATTTATTTTAATATTAAATTATGCACTACAAGTATTGATTTATTTAACATTAATTTAATATTTGTAACAAAAACATACAAATTGGGTTATTTGTAGTATTATTTTAGGCATACTTACTGCAATAAAACCCACTGATTAAAAGTTTTAATCAAAAAAAAGTGACGTGAGTATAAAAGACTTATCTTTAACAATAAAATTATAATTAATTATAAGCAAGAAAGAACTGGTATATATTTTATTATTTATCTTTTTCTGGTTTGTAAACAATATCTATTGCATTTACAACCTTGTTTTTTAGCAATGCCAAATCAATAACATCTAACATATTGGTAACGTAATGAAAACGAAGGTCTTTAATATACGCTTCGTTAATTTCTTTAATATCTTTTTCGTTGGCTTTTGATAAGATAATGTCTTTAATATTGGCTCGTTTTGCGGCTAATATTTTTTCTTTTATCCCGCCAACTGGTAATACCTTACCACGTAGGGTAATTTCGCCTGTCATAGCTAATTTTTCTTTTACTTGTCTTTGCGTAAACGCCGATACTAATGCCGATAGCATGGTAATACCTGCCGATGGGCCATCTTTTGGGGTAGCACCAGCTGGTACGTGTATGTGCAAATCCCACTGATCAATCACTCGGTAATCAATACCTAAAGCTTGGGCGTGGGCTCTAATATATGCCATAGCTATAACTGCCGATTCTTTCATCACATCGCCTAAATTACCAGTTAAAGTCATTTTACCTTTGCCAGGACTAAGGCTGGCTTCAATAAATAAAATATCGCCCCCTACTTGGGTCCAAGCAAGGCCAGTAATTACACCAGCAACATCGTTACCTTCGTAAAAATCTTTATCGTAATAAGGTGCACCTAAAGTAGTTAAAACATCTTGATTTGTAAAAGTTGGATTATAGGCAACTTCCATAGCAATTTTTGTGGCTGCACCACGCACAAGGCTGCCAATGGTTTTTTCTAAACCACGTACGCCCGATTCGCGAGTATAATCTTCAATAACTTTCTCGATTATGGCTGGTTTTAATACTATATCTTTAACTTTTAAACCGTGTTGTTCTTTTTGTTTAGGCAGTAAATGTTTTTTGGCAATCTCTATTTTTTCTTCGATGGTATAACCGTTTACTTCAATAATTTCCATCCTATCTAACAAAGCTGGCTGTATGTTACTTAGGCTATTTGCTGTGGCAATAAACATGATGTTAGATAAATCGTAATCAAGCTCCACAAAATGATCGGCAAATGCACTGTTTTGCTCGGGGTCTAAAACCTCTAACAATGCCGATGATGGGTCGCCCCTATGATCGTTACCTACTTTATCAATCTCATCTAACACAAAAACTGGGTTTGATGTACCTGCTTTTTTTATAGACTGGATTATTTTACCCGGCATTGCACCAATGTAAGTTTTACGATGACCTCTTATTTCGGCCTCGTCACGCACTCCGCCCAAAGCGATACGTACATATTTACGGCCTAAAGCTTTGGCTATTGATTTCCCTAACGATGTTTTTCCAACTCCCGGAGGGCCAACCAAACATAAAATTGGTGCTTTCATGTTTTGTTTAAGTTTTAAAACCGATAAGTATTCTATAATCCGTTTTTTTACTTTATCCATCCCATGATGGTCTTTATCTAATATTTTTTGTGCTCTATTTAAATCAAAATTATCTTTGCTGTACTGTTGCCAAGGTAGTTCAACCAAAACTTCTAAGTAGTTTATTAATACCGAGTAATCGGCCGCAGCCGGATTCATGCGGGCTAACTTATCAACCTCTTTTAAAAAATGATCTTTGGTATCTTTACTCCATTTTTTAGTGTTCGCCCTTTTGCGCAAACTATCAATTTCCATATCGGGCGAGTTTCCGCCCAGTTCTTCCTGTATAGTTTTTATTTGTTGATTTAAGAAATAATCTCGTTGTTGTTTATCTAAATCAACTTTTACACGGTTTTGTATTTGATTTTTAAGTTCTAATAATTGCAACTCGGTACTTAAATGCACCAAAACCATACTTGCTCGCTCACGCAGGTTAGCTTGTTCTAATAGTAACTGTTTATCGGCAACAGCCGCATTCATATTTGATGATATAAAGTTGATTAAAAACGGAGTACTGTCAATGTTTTTTATAGCTATAGCAGCATCGGAAGGTATATTTGGCGAGTACTGTATAATTTGTATAGCCAATTCTTTTACCGATGAAACCAAAGCTTTAAACTCTTTATCCATTTTTGGGCGCACCTCTTCAAACTTAGAAACCGCAGCTTTTATGTAAGGTTCGGCTTGTACTTCGGCATCTATACTAAACCTACTTTTACCTTGAATAATAACTGTGGTATTTCCATCGGGCATTTGCAGCATTTTTATAATTACGGCAACGGTACCCACTTTATTTAGTTGATCAAAATTTGGGTCTTCTATATTAATATCGTTTTGGGCAACCACTCCAATTATTTTTTTGCCACGGTAGGCATCTTTTATTAAGCGGATAGATTTATCGCGACCTACGGTTATGGGTATTACCACACCTGGAAATAAAACGGTGTTACGTAAAGGTAATATTGCAAGTATCTCTGGTGTTTGCTCGTTATTCATCTCCTCTTCGTCTTCTGGAGACATTAAAGGAAAAAATTCTGTGTCTTCGTTTATCAATGCTGGTGCGGTATTAAAGTCGAATGGATCGAAAATGCTCATATTTTATTATTGGAACTAAAAAACGCCATATTGACAGAATTTTTAATTGTTTTGTTATTTTTTATTAAACAACATAAGGTTACCAAACTTGTGCCAACATCAATTAGTCTTATTTTTGAACCTTTAAATTTGGTTTTAGTCTGTATTTTTTAGCGAAAGTATGTTATAAAGTCAGTTTAAAAAAAATAAATGTGAAAATGTTGCGTTAAGTATTTGCAATACTATATTTGGCATTTGCAACAATTATATATTTAATGAAAAATTTAGTTTTTAGTTTTCTGTTTGTTTTGGTATTTTCAAATATGCTTTTAGCACAAGAGTCGTACACACGGCTAGGGCAAAAAGCGCTAATGGAAGGCGAATTTACAACCGCAGCTTCATATTTTGAAAAAGCGTGTGTTGAAAACAATAGCGATATGAATGCTCTATGGTTTATGGGTTACTCGTACTACCATGCAAATCAATATACAAAATGTATTTCGGCTTTTGATAAATTAATAGCTTTAAAACCAAGCGAAACCGTAGCATACTATTACCGTGGAAAAGCAAAAACTGTAATTTATACTGGCTTGAGTAACCTTATGGCTGTTGAAAAAGAAAAATTAATAAAAGGTGCCATTAAAGATTTTTCGACAGGTATTGATATGAGCCCTAATGATTTAAAATTTTACCAAAACAGGGGTTTAGCTTATTTAGATTTAGGCTATTTCAAAAATCAAAAATTAGCTAATGTTTACAATAAAGTAGAAGCCATTACAGCTACTAATTTATCTATAAAAGATTTTCAAAAAGTATTAATTTACAATAATAGCAGGGCAGATATACAGGTTTTGATTGATAAAGCAAAGCAGTTTTTAGTTGATATGCAGTAATTTATTTTTACCAAAATTATTTAAAATATCCCTTTCACATTATAAGTTTCTGTATCCCCAAATAAAGGCTTTTGCTTTTTTTTAATTACGTACGCTTTTTTAGTGTAATAAATTAGATTTTCTAAACTTTTAAAGAGATAATTTTTTTGGTAGTTGATAATATGTACGTAAACTGGTTTATAGTTTTGCAAGTAAATTGTGATGCGTTGCGTTTTTAAATCTTTGTTTTTTGCTGTGTAAACAATTTTTGTTGCGGCACTATCTGTGTGGTAACTATTTTTAAAAGCAGTTTTATTAATATCCGATTCGGTAAATAGCGATAATTCGGTAGCCCAATCATTAATTTCCACCTTCTTTTTTTGGGATTGTTTGTTGTGATAAACAGATTTATACACCGCTGGATTTTCTATATTTAAACGTAAAACTTCGGCCTCAAAAAAGTTTTTTAGATTAAAATAATAAATTTTTTGATTCTGAGTTTTGCTTTCGCCAGATATGCATCCCCCGCAAAGGGAAAACATAACTAGCGCAATAAAATAGCAGTGTAATTTCATTTAAACCAACACGTTACCGTCCATTTGTGTGGGTGCAGCTAGGTTCATAATTTTTAAAATAGTGGGTGCAATATCGCCTAGTTTACCGTCTTTAATGGTTTTATAATCTTTATCAATTAAAATGCAGGGCACTAAGTTGGTGGTGTGTGCTGTGTTTGGGCTACCATCGGCGTTTAGCATAAAATCGGCATTGCCATGGTCGGCAATAATAATAAACGAATAACCATTTTTTTGTCCCCCTTCAACAACAGCTTTTGCGCAAGCATCAACAGTTTCTACCGCTTTAACTACGGCATTAAAAACACCTGTATGGCCAACCATATCGGGATTTGCAAAGTTTAGACAAATAAAATCGGCCCAGCCTTTTTCAAGCTCAGGAATAATGGCATCTCTAATTCCGGCTGCACTCATTTCGGGTTGCAAATCGTAGGTAGCCACCTTTGGCGATGGTATCATAATACGTTTTTCGTTTTCAAATTCTTTTTCACGTCCGCCCGAGAAGAAGAAAGTTACATGTGGGTATTTTTCGGTTTCGGCAATGCGAATTTGATTTTTATGGTTTTGCTCTAAAACTTCGCCAAGTGTATTTGCCAAATCTTCTTTTGTAAAAACTACGCTTACGTTTTTAAAAGTTTCGTCGTAAGTTGTCATGGTGGTGTAATGAAGGTTTAGCTTCTTCATTTCGTACTCCGGAAAATCTTTTTGGGTTAGCGCAATCGAAATCTCGCGACCACGGTCGGTTCTAAAATTAAAGCAAATTAGCACATCACCATCTTCAATTAACCCATTTGCATCAACCAAAATAGGTTTTATAAACTCATCGGTTATGCTATTTTGGTACGATTCTTTTATAGATTCTACTAAATTAGCACTATTTTCTTCCGAACCTTTAACCATCACATCGTAAGCTAATTTTACACGTTCCCAACGGTTGTCTCGGTCCATTGCGTAATAACGGCCAATGGCTGTTGTAATTTTAACTGGTGTGTTTTGTATGCTATTTTGTAAATCCTCAATATAACCCACGCCCGAGTTTGGGTCGGTATCTCGGCCATCTAAAAAAGCATGAATATATATTTTTTGTAAACCCGCATTTACTGCCGCATTGCACAAACCTTTTAGATGTGATGTGTGTGAATGTACACCACCATCGCTCAACAAGCCCATAAAATGAACTTTTTTATTGTTTACTTTTGCGTAGTTAAATGCGTTTTGTAAAATAGGATTAGTGTTAAAATCGCCATCGGCAACTGCTTTATTTATGCGCCCAAGTTCTTGGTAAACCACACGGCCTGCACCTAAATTCATGTGCCCAACTTCCGAGTTGCCCATTTGCCCAGCGGGTAAACCTACAAACTCGCCCGAAGCCTCTAATTTAGAATTTGGATAATTGGCTAAGCAATAATCAAAAAACGGTGTATTTGCAGCTAAAACCGCATTTGAAGCATCGTTTTTACCAAAACCCCAACCATCTAAAATTAAGAGCGCAACTTTTTTGTTTTCCATAAGATTATTTTTGTGCAAATATAAAATAATAGTGTGAGTTAATACCTAATTTGAAGTAAATACCATGTATTTTACCAAGTTTATTTTCAAGATAAATCAACTTTGCTATGATAGTGTTGGTCACAATAAAGTTTTAATATGCAGTTAGACACTTCCCCAAACAAAGTAAAAATTATAGTTTAATTTTCACTTTATTTAACTGGTTGTTTATTTGATTTTTGGGCTATACATTATTTAATTTAAATGCAAATTTCCAAAATAATATTGCAAGCATTAAAATAATTTAGTTGAAATAAAATTTTAATGTATGAAGTAATAGATTAGTAGGATTTTGCTTAAGTTTTTAAAAACTAAAACTTAAATATAGAACATTAACTACATAAAATTTCTTTGTAACAAATTTAGCTTTAGTTTGTCCTACAAAATAAAAAACAATGCAACCATTAATAACCATTAAAGATATAGGTAGAAAATACGTAATTGGTGCCGAAACTATTTATGCACTAAAATCGGTTTCGTTAAGTATAAACAAAGGCGAATTTGTGGCTTTAATGGGGCCATCGGGTTCGGGCAAATCTACTTTAATGAATATTTTAGGTTGTTTAGATACGCCAACACAAGGTCAATATGTTTTAAATGGCATAAATGTGAGCGAAATGACCGACAGCCAACTAGCAGAAGTGCGTAATAAAGAAATTGGTTTTGTGTTTCAAACTTTTAACCTTTTGCCACGTAGTACCGCTTTAGATAATGTTGCCTTGCCATTAATTTATGCGGGTATAAATAAATTAGAACGCAACCAAAGAGCCACTAAAGCATTAGAAAACGTAGGTTTGGGTAATAGGCAGCACCATAAACCTAACGAACTATCGGGCGGACAAAGGCAGCGTGTGGCTATTGCAAGGGCGTTGATTAACAATCCATCTATTGTTTTGGCCGATGAACCTACGGGTAATTTAGATACCAAAACATCAGTAGAAATTATGGCTTTGATAGAAGAAATTCATGCCAAAGGAAACACTATTATTATTGTTACCCACGAAGAAGATATTGCCCAACACGCTCACCGAATAGTGCGTATGCGAGATGGCTTAATAGCCGAAGATTTTGCAAACACCAACATTAAAACCACAGCTCCACGTATGGCAGAAATTAACGAAAACGAGTAATTTACTTACAAATCCTCAAAAACCAAACAACCATCTTGTTTTAATAAGCTTAAATCGGGTTTTGTATTAAATATGCCAAATACCGATGCTCCGCTCCCACTCATTAATGCAAAAAGGGCTCCTGCATCAATTAAATTGGCTTTTACGTTTCTAATTTGTGGGTGTGCTTTAAAAATATGAGCCTCAAAATCGTTAACAATTTTACCTTGCCAGTTTTGTATGGGTAATTTAATTAACTCTTCTAAACTTTGTTGTGGTATTTTTGGCACTACGCCACGGTAAGCATCTGCAGTGCTAACATGTACGGGAGGCATAACTAATGCTAAGTAATACGGCGATAAATCTAAATTTACTGGTTTAAAAACGTCTCCTTTATCGTAAGCAAATAAGGGTTTGTTTTCGATAAAAAAGGCACAATCGGCACCCAATAAGCGACAATAATTTTGCATTTTATCTAACGATAAATCTAAACTGAATTTATCGCTAATTAATTTTATAAAAAATGCTGCGTTTGCGCTGCCACCTCCTAAACCTGCACCAATAGGTATATTTTTGTGTAGGTGTATGTTTATGTTGGGCAAATCAAAATCGTTTCTTAATAAATCATAAGCTTTTAAACATAAGTTTTCGTTTGCGTGGCCAGGTATTTCAATTCCCGATGTTTCGAAACCCATTTCGGAGGCCTCAATAACCTCTAGCGCATCCTTTATTTGTAGCGGATAAAAGATTGTTTCGAGATTGTGGTAACCATCGCTACGGCGATAAACAACATTTAAACCTATATTAATTTTGGCATTAGGGAAACAAATCATTTTTTTATTACAATTGTTGTAAGATAATACGGCTTGCAAATATAGATTTTATTAATTTGCACCTTTAAAATAAAAATGATACAATACCACAATTTAATGCAACACGTTTTGCAAAACGGAGCCCAAAAACACGACCGTACTGGCACTGGCACCATTAGCGTTTTTGGTTACCAAATGCGTTTTAACCTGGCCGATGGTTTCCCCTTAGTTACCACCAAAAAATTGCATCTAAAATCAATTATTCACGAATTAATTTGGTTTTTAAGTGGCGATACCAACATTAAATATTTAAAAGATAATGGCGTAAAAATTTGGGACGAGTGGGCCGATGAAAATGGCAACTTAGGCCCAGTTTATGGTTCGCAATGGCGGAGTTGGCCTACGCCCGATGGTAAACATATAGACCAAATTACGCAGATAATTAACCAAATTAAAAACAACCCCGATTCGCGACGAATAATAGTTTCGGCTTGGAATGTTGCCGAAATTGAGCATATGGCTTTGCCGCCTTGCCACAGTTTTTTTCAGTTTTATGTAGCTCCGGCCGATGAAACAAAAGGAGAAACTAAAGGTAAATTAAGCTGCCAATTGTACCAACGCAGTGCCGATATATTTCTGGGTGTGCCTTTTAACATCGCATCCTATGCTTTATTAACTATGATGGTGGCGCAAGTTTGTGGTTTAGCTCTTGGCGATTTTGTGCATACACTTGGCGACGCACATTTGTATAACAATCATTTAGAACAAGCCAATTTGCAATTGGGGAGAGAAATACATCCTTTACCTACTATGAAAATTAACCCATTGATAACTGATATTTTTGGGTTTTCTATTGATGATTTTGTTTTAGAAAACTACAATCCACACCCACATATTAAAGCAGCTGTGGCAGTTTAGGTTAATTAATGATGTTTATTAGGGAGTTTTGTAGTACAAAAAATGAAATTTCTATTTACAAAAACCTAGCTGAGTTTTCAAACGTTCCGAAATCTCCCTACTTAACTCTAAAATAACTTCCATTTGGTTGGTATCGTTTTCAATAATTTGATGGCAGGTTTCTTTATGGGGTAAAAGGTATTTTTGGTACGATGGCATAACGTGGTTATTCCATTTGTAATGCACATCATTGGCCGAATATCCTCGTTCAACTAAATCACGCTTTAAGCGGCGCTCTAAAGCAATGTTTTCGGGGGCATCTATAAATATTCTATAATCAAATAATGGGTTTACTTTAGGGTAATGGTAAATAAATAAACCTTCTATAATTAAAATTGGTGCGGGTTTAATTTCTAAAATTTTTGGTTGTGCTGTGGGATTGTTAAATGTATATTCTTCTTTGTAAACAGTTTTACTAGCCAATAACAGGTTAATATCATTTTCGAATTTATTGGTTTCTATACAATCTGGCAAATCAAAATTATGGTGCCTGTTTTCGTCGGCAGTCATTTCAATAGTTAATTTTTTATAGTAATCATCTTGCGACACCAAGCAAATTTCATGCTCTTTAAAATGATTTAAAAAGCAATTCAAAAAAACAGTTTTGCCACTTCCACTACCACCTGCAACACCAATTACGTAAGGTTTATTTTTCACTGCTTGGTACACCGTAGGCTATATTTACATAAAAGCGTTTGTCTATTACTCCAATTGCTTCTGCAGTTGCCCTAGTAATTACAATTATAACATCTTTTGTGGTTTCATTTTCGGTGTATCGGCCAACTACTTTAGCAAACACACTACGGCCACTCATAGGGTTGGTAATTTTAATAATGGTACCAACAGGTGCTGTGCGGTGTAAGGCGTAGCTTTTTGTGGCATCTAAATTTTTATCATCAATCCAAACGGCAGCACCTTTTTCGCTTAATTCGGTAATACCGTATTTGTTGCGTGGTATTTCTTTTACAGAATTGGTTTCGGTTGTATCAGTGGGTTGCTCTTCAACTACTACTGGTTCGGGTTTTGGTAAATCTTTTTTTATTTCTTTAGGAGTTTGTTGGGGTGTTTCTTTGGTAATATCCTTAATAGGTTCGGCATTTTGCTCAGCAGTTTTGTAATTAATCACTTTAAGCACTTTCCCAATACTTAAAGCATTGGTTGTAAGTTTATTTAACTTTTTTAAATCCTCCATTTTCATTCCATACAAAGCGCTAATAGAGTATAATGTCTCTTTTTTTGCAACAGTGTGTAAAGTTTCTGTTTGGTTTGAGTTATTGGTTGTGGCAGTTTGGGCTTGAGGTGTATTTTCTGTAAAATTAATTTGGGTAGGTATTCTAATAATGGTACCAATATTTAAAGGCATATTTTTGTTAAAATCCATTATTATTTTAGGGCTAATACCGTATTTACGCCCAATAGAATAATAATTATCTTTTGGTTCTAACTTATAAATTATTACTTTTTTTCCCGATAAGTTTTCTACTCCTATACTGTCTCGAAACGAAAATGCAAAGGTAGGTAACACTAAAAAATTTAAAATTATGATGAGAGTGGTTTTCAAATTCATTTATTAAAATTTGGGTTAAGCTTTGCAATTATAACAAATTACCAGCAAAACTATTTAGATTATGTTAAGATTTATAAGTTAACAAACGCAAAAATGCGAATATTATTTTTTATAGTTTAAGATTATTGCGTGGCAACAAATTAAACTGTGGCATTGTTTTGGTATGTAAATAATTTAAACTTTAAGAAAATGAAAACAAATAAAATAGGATTAAACGAGAATGATGTAGTAGAATTAGTTGACCATTTAAACACCTTACTTGCAAACTACCAAGTACATTACCAAAAATTACGGGGTTGCCACTGGAATGTTAAAGGAAACGATTTTTTTACCTTACATGTTAAATTTGAGGAATTGTACAATAACGCTCAACTTACTATTGATGAACTGGCCGAACGGATTTTAACATTAGGGAAATCGCCTTATAGTACTTTTGCCGATTATATTAAAGTTGCCAAAATAAAAGAAATTGAAACTGAAAATATAGCAGCCGACAAAATGGTTGAAGCAATTTTAGATGATTTTAAAACATTAATTGCGCTTGAGCGAGAAGTTATTGAAAATGCGGCAGAAACCACAAACGACGAAGGTACAGCCGATATGATTATAGGCTTTATGAAGTTTAAAGAAAAAACCAGTTGGATGTTAAGAGCTTGGTTGGGAACTAAATAAAATTATTTTATGGTTATAAAAAAAGGAGCGTGAATTTATTTCATGCTCCTTTTTTCTATGCTTAATTCGGATTAAAATCTTGCACCAAATGTTAACGAAACATTGGTGGTTTGCGTAATTCGATTTGCTGCCGGCTCTGTTCTGTTATTTAAGCTATAACTAAAATATTGGTTTTGTATATTATTTTGGTTGAAAATAACTGCTCCATCAATATAATAACTGCCAAACCTATAACCTAAACCTCCCGAATAATTTTCGGATTTAAAATCAATGTTTTGATAAGGATTGCCAAAACTACTGTAACCCCCTCTTATCATAAAATTATCAATTAATTTAAACTCGGCACCAAAACTGTAATTTAAAGCTTCTTTATAACGACTTGATAATGCGGCGTTTGTTGTTGCATCTGTTGTAGAGTTGTTAGATCTAAATCTTATTCCACTATAATCAACAAAATTTACGTTTGCTGTTAAAAATCCTTTATTGCTTATAAAATATGAAATACCTCCATTCAATTTTAATGGAGTTGATAACCTATAATCAAATGGGTAACTATCTTTTTCGTTTACGGGTTTATTTTTAATATCTCTTAAACTTAAATTTTCGCTATAATTATCTGTAATTGAGTACCAAGTTGGTGTTTCTAAAGATAAGCCAATTCTGAATTCGTAAACAGGCTTTAAAATTGCCCCAATTTTAAAATTAACACCCGAACCTTGAGTATCATAATTGCTTACAAAATTGGCATTATAATCGTAAACCTGGTTAACACCTGAATTATCTTTAACAATAGTTAAACCTTGTTCGTTTAAAATATTATTAGAGCGGTAATTTATTGATGCTAAACCTAAAGTAGCCCCTAAATACAATTTATTTCCAATATTTAAACCCATTGAAAAATCAACATTCGATTGATTTCCTTTTGTATTTAGTCTGAGATTTTGGTCGGCATCGGAAGCTGTTAATGGTTTATATATTCTACCATTGGTTGTAAGTGTATCTATCAATGAAGCAAAAAAACCAGCAAAGGTTACATTACTTGCAATAAAGTCAGCTTTTACACCTTCTCCATTTGCTCGTTCACTTAAATAATCGCTAATTCCGTTTGAATTGGTTACTCCACCCCTAAAATTAATATCGTTTTTAAAAAAGTTGGTTTTTTGGTATCCTATCCCAAAGTTAAAAGACAAAACCCCAGAAGTTAAATCGCCCGTTTTAGCAATTGGGCTATGAAAAACAATACCCATATTATTTAAATTTACGTGGTTAGTGTTTTGGGTGGTTTTGGTATCTAAAAAACTAGTTTCGTTATTATTAGTATTAAAACTTGGCGTAAAACTAAACTCCGATTTTGTGAACATACCTAAACCGGCCGGGTTGCCGTAAAGAGAAGTTAAATCGCCTCCAAGGGATGTTTGTGCACCACCTAAAGCGTTAAACCTTGCGGTTGCACTGTTTGTTGCTCCCGAAAATCGAAAGGCATCAACATCGTAATTTTGTGCAAAAGTTGGTAAAGTAGTTGCTACTATAGCAACTGCAAATAATATTTTTGTAAATTTCATAAAGGCTTTATAAATATTTAATTTCTACTTGGGCGACCACCGCCTCCGCCTCCGCCACCGCCACCATTTCCACCGCCGCCACCACCGCTACGGCTACCACCACCACCGCCGCCACTACGGCTACCGCCACCGCCAAATCCGCCACCACCGCCATAATTACCGCCACCGCCGCCATAATTTCCACCGCCATTACTTGGTCTGTCGTAACCGCTATCTTGTCTCTGTGGTCTGCTTTCGGTACGGGTAGGTTGTTCCCTAGGTGCATCGTAAGTTCTTGGGTTATCGTAACTTGTTCTTTCTTGTTGCCTTGTTGGTCTGCTTTCGGTACGGGTTGGTTGTGGTGTATCGTAAACTCTTGGTCTTTCGTAACTTGTACCTTCTTGTTGCCTTGTTGGCCTTGGTTGATCGTAAATTCTAGAATTATCAGTTGGTCTAACCGTATTGTTTCTATCGTCGCTCACTCTATTTACATCGTCTCGTGTAGGTCTATTGTAATTTGGTGTATTGCCCCTGTTATTGTCATTTAATATTGGACTATTGTCTGGGCTAACATCGCCACGGGTAGGGCGAGAGTTAGTGTTAGGTACATTTCCTCTACTGTTATTATCTGTTGGGCTAATATCTCCACGAGTTGGGCGGGTATTTATGTTAGGTACATTCCCTCTACTGTTATTATCAGAAGAACCTATATCGCCACGTGTTGGTCTGCCATTATTATTTAATCCACCATTATTTAAATTAGGTGAATTGTTTCTGTTATTTCTTTCGCTATCATATCCACGGTCTCCAACATTTGGGCGTGGTGTATTATTTCCACCTCTGGTGTTTCCCCATCCGCCATTATTCCATCCGCCGCCGCCCCAGCCATTGTTCCAACCGCCTCCCCAGCCATTGTTAAATCCACCGCCCCAGTTGTTACCATAATAAACCGGGTTATACCACGAATACATACCACCCCAAGGGCTCCACGGGTTCATCGACCCATAATAATTCCAGTTGTTCCAACCACCGCCCCATCTGTTACCCCAATAAGGGTCAACAAAACCAATGCCCACACCAAAACCAAAGCGGTTATAATTGTTAAATCCGTTGTAAAACGGGTCATCAAAAAATGGGTCATATCCCCAACTGTTACCGTAATAGTTTCTCCACCTAAAATCATTTCTACCATTAAACCTGTTTATACGAGCGGTGTAATTAAAATCGTTGCTGTTATCAACGTAATTATTATCATAGCTGTCGTTACTATTTTCACTAGCCGTAGTTTGTTCATTATTTTGAGTGTAATCTCTTACTGTGTTGTTCTCGTCGGGCTTAACCGCTGGTGCCTTATAAGTAGTGTAAACTATTTTAGTAGCTTTTATATTATTAAAATATACATCATCATCAACTGGTTGCTTTGCGTTTTTTTGTGCAAAAGTTGAAGTGCTAAATAAAATGGTTACTGCGCTTAAAAAAAAGCTATTTATAATTCGTCCCATGGCGTTTAAAATTTAATGGTAAAAAATTGGTTAAAGGGTTTATGTTTTTATGACAAGCAAAATAATAAAAGGTTTAATACAGGTTTAAAAAACTTAATGTTTTAAATTTATAACTTTGAGCGCATAAAAAAAACTAATTTAACAATTTTAACATATGAGTAAGGGTTTAACCTCTAGAGAAACAGACTATTCGCAATGGTATAACGAGTTGGTATCAAAAGCCGACCTTGCCGAACATTCATCAGTAAAAGGATGTATGGTTATAAAGCCTTATGGTTATGCTATTTGGGAAAAAATGCAAGCTGTTTTAGATCAAAAATTTAAAGATACTGGCCACAGTAATGCGTATTTTCCTTTGTTCATTCCTAAGTCATTTTTTTCTAAAGAGGCTAGCCACGTTGAGGGTTTTGCAACCGAGTGCGCTGTGGTAACCCATTACAGGTTAAAAAACGATGGAAATGGAAATATTATTGTTGATGAAACTGCAAAGCTTGAAGAAGAATTAATTGTACGCCCAACATCAGAAACTATAATTTGGAATACGTATAAAGGTTGGATACAATCGTACCGAGATTTACCCATTTTAGTAAACCAATGGGCAAATGTGGTGCGTTGGGAAATGCGAACTCGCTTATTTTTACGCACCACCGAATTTCTTTGGCAGGAAGGCCACACGGCACACGCTACACAAACCGAAGCTATTGCCGAAACCGAGCAAATGCTAAACGTATATGCCGATTTTGCCGAAAACTGGATGGCTGTACCTGTAATACGTGGTAAAAAAACCGCAAACGAACGCTTTGCTGGTGCTTTAGATACGTATTGTATTGAGGCTTTAATGCAAGATGGTAAAGCTTTACAAGCAGGTACTTCACACTTTTTAGGGCAAAATTTTGCTAAGGCTTTCGATGTTAAATTTACCAACAAAGAAGGTAAAATAGAATATGTTTGGGCATCATCGTGGGGGGTTAGTACCCGATTAATTGGGGCTTTAATTATGGCACATTCCGATGATTTTGGCTTAGTGTTGCCACCTAAAATGGCTCCTATACAAGTGGTTATTGTACCTATATACAAAACAGATGAGGAGTTAGAAAAAATATCGGCCGTAGCCCAACAAATTATAAACGATTTAAAAGCTAAAGGAATATCTGTTAAATACGATAGCCGCGATACCCAACGCCCAGGTTTTAAATTTGCCGAATACGAAATGAAAGGTGTGCCTTTACGTATTGCCATTGGTGGCCGAGATTTAGAAAACAATACCGTTGAATTGGCTAGGCGTGATACACGCACTAAAGAAACTGTAACCAACCAAGGTTTGGCTACTTTAATAGAAAACTTGTTAGAAGAAATACAACAAAGTATTTTTGAAAAAGCTTTGCAAAACCGAGCCGAAAAAAGCACTAATGTAGATACTTACGAAGAGTTTAAAAAAGTTTTGGATGATAAAACAGGTTTTGTGTACGCCCACTGGGATGGTACACCCGAAACCGAAACCAAAATTAAAGAAGAAACTAAAGCCACCATTAGATGCATCCCTTTAGATAACCCATTAGAAGATGGTGTTTGTATTTATAGCGGCAAACCAAGTACACAACGTGTAGTTTTTGCAAGAGCTTATTAGATTTTTGATTGATGATTTGGGATTTTTGATTGTTTGAAACGTGTTAGATTTTTGATTGTGGATTGGGAGTGTTTTGGGTTAGAATACCTTATAAATTAGTTTTTTAAAATACTTTTTATGTCTTTGCTCTTTATTTATCAAAAAGATAGATAAAGAGCATAAATGCGGTAAAGTGTATTGCTATTTCGGCTTTTTGAGCGCAACCGTTTTTTGCGAAAAATATGCTACAGTGGCGCAATGTTAACTACTACCTAAATTTTATGACTGGTACTAAAGCTAATTGTTTGCTAAAAATTCAGATGTTTGCGTTTTCCAATAAAATTAAAATTTATCAATACCGAAACTGATAAAAAAAACTTTATTAATCGGACTCGGATTTGAGACTTTTTTTAAAATTTCTAAGCTATTAATTTTGCAATAGCAGCATCAACTTTTTCGAAATTAAATTGCGCTATTACATCATCCATCATTTTATGTACTTCGGGTAAGTTTAAGTTACCTATGCTGCCTTCGTGTGTATGGTTTAGTTCATATTTTCCGTTGAACTCGCCGGCTTCAATAGCTAAACCTACTTGTTTATAGGCTTCCCTAAAAGGTACACCGGCTAAAACTTGTTTGTTTACTTCTTCTACACTAAAAAGATATTGATACTTTGGGTCATCTAAAATATTATCTTTAATTTTAATGTTACTTAACATTAGTTTTGCCATATCTAAACAGCTTAAAATGGTATTAAAAGCCGGAAAAAGCGTTTCTTTTAACAACTGCATTTCGCGGTGATAGCCCGAAGGTAAATTTGTAGTTAACATGGCAATTTGATTAGGCAAGGCTTGTAATTGGTTTGTACGGCCACGCATAATTTCCCAAACATCTGGATTTTTTTTGTGTGGCATAATGCTAGAGCCTGTGGTTAACTCATCGGGGAAAGCTATAAAACCAAAGTTTTGGTTCATAAATAAACAAGCATCCATGGCCATTTTATTTAAGGTTGCAGCTATGGCCGATATGCCCTGTGCTACAATACGCTCGGTTTTACCACGACCCATTTGTGCATAAACTACATTGTAATTTAAGCTGTTAAAGCCTAACAAATCGGTAGTTAACTGGCGGTTTAATGGGAATGATGAGCCATACCCCGCTGCCGAACCTAATGGGTTTTTATTGCTAATTTTGTAGGCAGCAAGCATAAGTTCTAAATCATCCACCAAACTTTCGGCGTAAGCCCCAAACCATAAACCAAACGATGATGGCATAGCAATTTGCAAGTGTGTATAGCCTGGTAATAACTTTTCTTTATGTTGCTGGGCAAGATTGGTAAGTAAATCAAAAAGCTCGGTGGTTGATGCTACCATCTCTTTAATAACTACACGCATGTACAGTTTTAAGTCAACCAAAACTTGGTCGTTTCTAGACCTACCGCTATGTATTTTTTTCCCTGCATCGCCAATGCGTTGGGTAAGTAGCAATTCTATTTGCGAGTGTACATCTTCTACATTGGGTTCAATAATAAAACTTCCGTTTTCTATTTCTTTATAAATGTTTTTGAGTTCTTTTTGTATGGCGGCCAAATCATCAGCGTTAAGCAAACCAATACTATGTAACATTTGTGTATGCGCTAACGAGCCTAGTACATCGGCTGCAGCCAGTTGCATATCCATTTCCCTATCAAGCCCTACTGTAAAAGTTTCTACCAGGTTATTGGTAGCAATATTTTTTTGCCAAAGTTTCATTGTAATATATTAAATACGAGCCATTAATTTTTATGACTACAATTTTTTAAGATTTAAACAAGCAAACATAAGCAAATTGTATTGGTTTAAAAGGTTTGAATTGCATACCAAGCATTAGAATTTTTAATTACGAAATAATTATATTTTTTTTAGATCGTATTATTTGCTAAGCTATTACCGTTTATTGGCAATGTGAAATAAAATGTGCTCCCTATTCCCAATTCGCTCTCGGCCCATAATTTACCTTGATGGCGCTCAATAATTTGGTACGATATAAACAACCCGATTCCTAAACCTTGATAGTGCAAGGCATGCTCTTCTAGCCTATGATATTTATCAAATATTTTACTAAGGCTTTGTTTGGCTATGCCTATACCCGTATCTTTTACCGATACTTTTATTAAATCATTTTCTTGTTGTAGGGTAATAAAAACTTCATGATTTTTAGGCGAATATTTTATGGCGTTGGTAATTAAATTAATAACAACTTGTTGCAGCCGGTCTTTATCGCCGGTTACGTGTTTGTATACTTCGCCAGTTTTAATTAAAATATGCGTTGGTGAAATAAGTTCTAGATTTTCAACCGTTTTGTCCATCATCTCGTTAAAATCAAATGTTGTTATGGTATAATTTAATTTGCCTAAACTTATTTTGCATGCATCTAACAATTCGCTTGTAAGTTCATTTAGTCTATCAACAGATTGGCTTGCTTTTATGGTGTACAAATGCGCTTTTTCGTTATTTCCAATTAATAATGGTTCGAGCATTTGTAAATATGCTTTGGCAATTGTAAGTGGTGTTTTCATTTCGTGGCTGGCAATACTTATAAATTCATCCTTGTACTCTTCTTTTAATTTTTGTTCATGAATATCAGTAAATGCTCCTACCCATTTAACAATTTCGCCATCAGTATTTAAAACAGGTACACCTTTTACGGTATGCCATCTGTATTCGCCGCTTTTACTTTTAAGGCGAACATCAAAAATATAATCAGCACCTGTAGCTAAACACAGCACCCAAGCTGCATTAATATTTTGATAATCATCGGGGTGCACTATTTCTGCCCACTCTTTCTCGCCACCTGGCTCAATACCAGAATATTCTTTCCATTTTAGTGATACAAACTCGTATGCACCTTGGGCATTGGTAACCCAAACCAATTGAGGTAGTGTTTGGGCTAAAGAGCGAAAGCGTTCTTCGTTTTCCTTTATTTTTATTTCAGATTTTTTTTGCTGGGTTATGTCTCTAAATATCCAACTCCAAGCATAATAACTCCCATCTGCTGCAATAACAGGGTAGCCGTACCTTTTTACTATTTTTCCGTCTAAGAATTCTAGTTCATCAATACTTGTTTCGTTGGGGTGTTGGTACAACCATTTTACCCTTTCATTAAACTGATTTGGGTGTAACAATTGGGTAAGCGCAAAGGCTAATGCAGCTTCATCATTTTTATCGTCTACAATTTGCTGCGGCATATTCCAAATATCTACAAACCGCTGGTTATAAGAAAGTATTTTGCCTTTTGTATCCACTAATAAAATACCATCTAGGCTTGCTTCAATATGTGCTTCTAATAATGCTTTACGGTATTCGAGCTGAGATAATATTAATTTTTGTTCGTTAATATTTATCCCAGTACCAATAAAACCAGTAAATTCATTCTCTTCAACCCTGGGAACACCTTTTAAATAAAACCATTCGTACTGTAAGTTAATAGAATTTTGTATTCGAAGTTCAAAAGAAAAAGATTGTTGGAGTGATACCCCTTCGCCAAAATACTTGTACACCAATGCAATATCATCTGGATGAACTTTTTGTTCCCATACATGGCCAGTAAATTTGCTGTAATGTGAAATACCAATAAACTTGAGTAACTCGGGATTAGCGTATAAAACATTTATTTCTTTATCTGTTAACCAAACCCACATAGGCGATTGGTCGGCCAATACTTTAAATTGGTCTTCTGCCTTTTTTTGTTCGGTAATATCTGTATTTGTACCTACCCAATTAATTATTTTTCCATCAATATCCTTTATAGGTACACTTCGGGTAAGAAATTCACGGAAGTTGCCATTTGCACCTTTTATGGGAAAAACCATTTCGAATGGTTGCCCATTTGCAATAGAATTTTGCCAATTTTCCATAACCGAGGGTAATATTTTAGGGTCGTGTACAGATTGCCAACCCCAGCCTTTCATTTGTTCCATGGTTGTACCCGTATATTCGAACCACCTTTTGTTATACCAATAAATCCAACCTTCGGCATTGGCCATCCATGCAAGGTTTGCTATATTATCAGCCAATCCGCTAAATTGGGCTTCGCTTTCCTTAATTTTATGATTAAATAATGCTTGTGAAGTTACATCAACAGCAATCATACCTAAACCATCAATTTGATTATTTGCATTATAATTAGGAAAAACAATAATGTTATAATACTTTACATTGCTTTCGCCGTTTTGTAAAATTGTAACGGGCGTTTCAATTGCATTATAAGATATGCCTGTGTTATAAACTTTTCCAAAAATTTCTTTATAGCCTTGTTCTTTAAGTTCAGGCAATACTTCAAAATATTTTTTGCCTATAAGTTCTTTTCCTTTTCCCCAAATATCTACCATAGAGCAGTTTGCAGTAGATATAATAAAGTCTTCTCCTTGTAGAAGGCCAATAGCTGATGGAGAGGAGTAAATAAGATTATACAAAAGTCGCTCGCTTTCTACAACCTTTTGCCTAGCAAGAACCTGTTCGGTAACATCGGTTGCAACCGATATAACTCCAACTATTTCATTATAATTATTATAAAAAGGTTGATAATTAAAATTTACGTAAAGAGTTTCTTTATGCCCATTGCGAACAAGCGTTAAAGGAAATTCATTTGCGGCAAAAGGTTTTCCGGTAGTAAAAACGTTGTTAAGTAAGGCCTCAAGACCATGTCCTTCAACTTCAGGTATTGCGGCAAATCTAGGTAAGTTAAGTACTTGTTCTGGGGTTTTTCCCCATAATTTTAGTTGCCAATTATTGGCAATTTCTACTACAAAATTTTTGCCACTTAACAAGCAAATTGCCACGGGTGTTTTTTGTACTAACTTGCGGAAACGTTGTTCGCTTTCTTCAATTTTTTTTCTGGCAATTACTTTTTCGGTTACTTCAACACCTACAAGCATTACCCCTTTTATATTTGAATTACCACAGTACCAAGGTAAAAAGTTAAAATCGTAACATCGGGTATAAGGTTTCTCTTTACTTTTAAAATTTAATGATACTTCTTGTAATTGGTGCGATATACCTGTAGCATAAACTTGATTTAAAATTTCTTTTTGCTTGGGCAACTCAAGAAAAAAATCGGTAATGCTCTTCTGTATTACCTCTTCCTCGGTTTTTTGCATCATTTGCAAAGCATTTTGGTTTGCTACTTTTATTATAAAATTTTCACTTTCTGCCAGTATTATTGCAACTGGTGCTTGTTTTATCAATAACTTTAATTCTTTTTCGTTTGCAGCTGAGTTTTGGTTTTTTTCGATTTCAACAGCTTGTTTTATTGCATCGGCCTTTAGTTGTTGAGCTTCAAGTAACGATTTATTCAATTTCCAATAAGCAAAAATAACAATGGCTAACGCTAGTAAACTTAATATTAAGAGCATTGCAGGCGCAATAAGGGTTTGTTTATGAAGCTTTTTTAAATTTTGTTGTAACAGTTTATTTTCACAGGTAACCATACCGTTAACTTCGGTTCGCAAACTATCCATAATGGCTTTTGCCACTAAAAGTTGTTGAACTGTTGGTGAGTGTACTTTATCAACCTCAAGCATTTTAAGCATATAATTGTGCTTGTGTTTAGCAAGGTTCTCCACATTCGCCAACCTTTTTTGTTGCTTTGGTTTATTAGCAATAAGCTTTTTAACAGCTTTAATATTTTCTGGATATTCCTTTAATCCTGTATTAAAATCTGTAAGAAATTTTTTATCATGTGTTAATAAGTAGCCCCTACTACCTGTTTCTGCTTGTTTTAAACTGCCAATAACTTTTTCAAGTTCTAAAGATAATTTTGTAGTATTATTTACTATTTCGGCAGATTTAATAAGCGTAATAATTTTTGAATAGGAATAAATGGAAAGTAAAATCACAAAACTAATTGTGAAAATAAAAACTTTACGAAGATTTTTGTTTTTGATAGACATGTGAATTATTCTAAGCTTTTAAACAATTTTTTAATAAATTAACTTGTAATTTAATTCTTTAAACATCTAGCTAATTTTAATCTATATCAATAATTGAACCACATTTGCTTAAATGCTAGCTTTATTTTAAGTTAAAAAAATTAAATATAAAATTATTTACAATACGCAGTTTAATTGAACTGGAAATTATGTTGTTTGCATAAATTTTGCCTAAAAATATACTCTTACACGCCGTAGGTTATTGCAAGTGTAAAAACACAAATTATAAATAAAACCTTAAGTATTGAAACGCGATTAAGCAACGCTAACTTCTTTTGCCAAATAAATTTCTTTTACGGCCTTATTAATTCAATACCTTAATTAACAAGGCCTTGAAAAGCTTTACGACCCATAATTAAGCCTGAGCCACCTCCTCTTATAATAATTATGGCAATTTTTATAGCATTTGTTAAATCTGTTTTTCCTTTTGCTTGTCTCCCAGACTTTATTAAAATAATTCTTTCCGAAAAACAAATAATTACTCGGTATCGGCATAAATCAATGGGGTGATTTGTGCTTAGTTGGGTGCACATTTTAAGGTCAGTTTTTCTAAAATTTCACAAAGTGACGTAAAAAAAAAGGGGTAAAAAATAATTTTTACCCCTATTTGCTTTTTACAAAAACTTGCAGTTTATTATTTAATAAAATGCTTTAATTGAATAACTTCTTTTTCGTTTAAATGTCTCCATTTGCCACGTGGCAAATCTTTTTTGCTTAAGTTGGCATAAATTACACGGTCTAGTTTTACAACTTCGTAACCTAAACTTTCGAAAATGCGGCGCACAATTCGGTTTTTACCGCTATGTATTTGTATGCCAATTTCGTTTTTGCTACCCCCAGTAACGTACGAAACTGTATCGGGTTTTATAAAACCATCTTCCAACTCTAAACCAAAAGAAATTTTGTTAAAATCGCCTTGGCTTAAATTACGGCTTAATTCTACTTGGTAAATTTTGCTAATATTGTTGCGTGGGTGCGATAGTTTTTCGGCTAAATCTCCATCGTTGGTCATTAATAATAAGCCAGTTGTGTTTCTATCTAAACGGCCAACAGGGTAAATACGTTCTCGGCTGGCCTTATCAACCAATGCCATAACGGTTTTACGTTCTTGTGGGTCATCTGTTGTGGTAATAAAATCTTTAGGTTTATTTAAAAGAACATAAACCATTTTTTCGGATTTTAGCAGCTCGCCATTGTAACGAATTTCGTCTTTTGCAGGGTTAACTTTTGCGCCTAACTCGGTTATAGCTATCCCATTTACACTAACAACGCCAGCGGCAATTAATTCATCGGCCTTACGGCGAGAACATATTCCTGCATTTGCTATGTAACGGTTTAATCTTATAAAATCTTCATCTTTATTAAATGTGGATTTGCTGCCCACTTTGCCTCGTGGTTTTATGTTTCCATCGCCAAAATCAATCACATCTTGATTGGGCTGGCTGCCTCGTTTTTCATAAGTTTTTTCGTATGGGCGACTAAAATTTTCGGCCTTGCTGGTATAGCTTGGGCGTAAATCGTCTTCCTCGGCTTTTACACGGCCTTTAAAAGGAGTTTTTTCTCGGTCGGTAAATTTTTTATTGCTGAAAGATTTTGCTTCACGCGGTTTATCGCCGAAGGGTTTCTTTTCGTCTTTATTAAAATTACGGTCGGGGTTAAAAGGCTTTCTTTCCCTACTTCCAGAGTTTTCGGTTCTTTCGCCGAAAGGCTTTCTTTCTCTATTAAATAGACCTTCTGGTTTATCTCCGAAAGGTTTTCTTTCTCTATTATATCCACCTTCGGTTCTTTCGCCGAAAGGCTTTCTTTCTCTATTAAATCCACCTTCTGGTTTATCTCCGAAAGGTTTTCTTTCTCTGTTATATCCACCTTCGGGTTTATCGCCGTAAGGTTTTCGTTCTCTACTGTCGGTGTTTGGGTTACGGCTGTGGCCGGATGTTGAGCGACTATCTTTACCAAATGATTTTCCACCATAACTGGTTTTTTTAAATCTATCAGACGACGAATTATCGGTAAACGACCTGTCTTTATTATAAGTCTTTTTGTTATCTGTTTGGTTTCTTTTATCCTCATTATCACTGCCAGAATTGCCACCTGGAGTGTAAGTACCATAAGGGCGACTAGAAGATTTAGGTTTATCAGACGATCTGCTACCAGATGTAAATGTGCGATTGCTATCGGTTTTACCGAATTTTGAACCGTCTTTTTTGGATTTGTCATCTCGACTGTTCCCTTTATTATTGAATGGCATAGTGTTTTTTTTACTTCCCAGAGAGGGCAACAAATGTACAAAAAATTTATTTTTAAGTTTCTATTAATTGCTAATTAGGTTTAATGGTTTTAAAAAGACACGTATTAGCCTCAGAAATTTAAAAACAGTTTTTTCTAATGAAGATTTCAAAAGAATATTTTTAAATTATTATTAGATTTGAAAATCTGTTTAACACTGTTTACAGCAGTATCAATTGATTTTTAATGAAACCGTACCAAACCTTATTGTATTACTGCTATACAAAAATAAACGATGCAGAAAATTATGCATCATCGCACTTAAAATTTTGTAAAGATTTAGGCTTAACTGGTCGTATTATTATTGCCGAGGAGGGTTTAAACGGCACAGTTTCGGGTACGGTGGCACAATGCCAAGCTTATATTAATTACATAAATGACGATGCTAGGTTTGCAAACATTGATTTTAAAATTGATGAAGTAGCCGAGCCTTCGTTTATAAAAATGCACTGTCGATATAAATCAGAAATTGTGTACTCGGGCTTAAAAGACCCAAATGTTATAGACCCAAATCGCGAAACAGGCAAACATTTAAATGCTGCCGAGTTTTTAAAACTAAAAAACCAAGAAGATGTAGTTGTTTTGGATGTACGGTCTAACTACGAGCATAATATGGGTAAGTTTAAAAATGCGGTAACGTTAGATATCGAAAATTTCAGGGATTTTCCGGCAATGATAAACCAGCTTGCCCAATACAAAGACAAAAAAATAATTACATATTGTACGGGTGGCATTAAGTGCGAAAAAGCATCGGCGTTGCTGCTGCAACAAGGTTTTAAAGACGTTTACCAATTACATGGTGGTATTATAAAATACGGAAAAGAAGCCGCTGGCGAAGACTTTGAAGGTAAATGCTATGTTTTTGATAACCGTATTGCTGTTGATGTAAATACGGTAAACCCTTTGGTAATATCTACTTGTTTTAATTGCGGTACGCACACCACAAAAATGATAAATTGTGCCAACCCCGAGTGTAACGAACATTTTACCCAGTGCGATTTATGTGGCGATAGCTTAGAAGGTTGCTGCTCGGTACCTTGCCAAACCCATCCTCGAAAACGCCCATATAACGGAACAGGGTATTATGTTAAAGTGCCTTTTGCGCCGTTAACTAAATAACTATTTTTTTTTGTTTAATTGAAAATTTTTTAAAACCATCACGGTAAAGTTTTAAAAAATAGATTTGAAATTATTTGGCGTAATGGACATTTGTGGTGTTTTTTTGGAGACGTTGGTTCCATGTGGACAAAAATGGTGGTCTAATTTTAGCAGGATTTTGTGGGGATAAATATT
>REAS01000006.1 GCA_004294495.1 Sphingobacteriales bacterium | reverse complement strand
TGTCATTTTTTTTTTATTGGACACAATTTGTCCATCAAAAAAATGATTTTTTATTTACGCTAATATAGCACTTTTTTTTAAAAGCGGTTGCCCTGGTCTGATACACTTTCAAACACATCTGATAAATGTTCTTTGAAGTTTGATTGTATTGAAAAATACAAATTCAACAAACTGTTTTTCAGGTACTCTAATGTAAAATAGGTAAGGTCGTTTGGTTCATATTCTTTTTCTGAAAGTTCATTGTTGATTTCATTGGCTAATACTGCAATGCCTTTTAATGATTTGACCCCTATCTGAAACGGTACATCTAATGATGGGTCTTTGATTAATTGATTGCTTAATGTGGCGTTGTAGTACCTTAAAATTTCCGCATCAATTAACGCTTTGAAAAAATGTTGCTGTAAATTATTTGGCTCGGAAAGTGGGCAAGTAAATGACAAATGATAAAATGAATTACTTACAGATGGCTTTACACTTTTAAGTAAATCAGGAAATGATTGTAACAGGCGTTTAAGCCTGTTTTCATTGCTCTGCAAAGTGTTTGTTGGAATTTTACTAACTTCTCTAATAGTCTCCTTTAATATACTTTCATCAAAGCTAATTAGCCAGGGTTTTAATTGTCCGTGATATATTTCGTTTAATATTTTTGAGTTCATTATAAGCCAATATTTATTTTGTTAGCTGCTACTGTTTTCTTTTCGTCAATTACATTAGCATAAATCTGTGTTGTTTTTAAATGCCTGTGTCCAAGCAATTTTGATACTGTGAAAATATCAGTACCCAAAGTAAGCTGCAACGTGGCGTATGTGTGCCTTGCACAGTGAAAAGTGATGTGCTTTTCAATTCCTGCCTTTATCATCCATCTGTACAAATCAGCATTGCGACTATCGGAGTAAATCAAATCAGGAAATACCGGGTCGGCTGGCTTTCCTTTTTCTCCTAATAAATTATAGGCTTCATCAGATATGGGCAAGGTTTCAGATCCTTTTGTTTTTTGCTGTACGAAACGGATATAATGCCCTAACTCTGTTGATTGTTGCATTTCACTCCATTTCAATTTCTGAATATCGCTGAAACGTAAACCTGTTAGACAAGCAAAAATAAAAGCCCTTTTCATCAAATCGTTTTTACATTCGGTTTTGGCTAAGGTCTTTAATTCATCAAGAGTTAAAAACTCTCTTACTGGTTCTCCTTGTGGCAAGCCTTCCACCATTTCGGCAGGGTTGGTTTTTAGTATGCCATCCCTCACAGCTTGTTTGAGTGCTGCTCTGAACTTATTGAAGTAACTGTATTTGGTGTTGGTTGAAATTGCCTTTTTGGTTTTGGTACTGGCTTCTTTCAACAGGTAATCCCTGAAGCCATCAACAAAGGCTTTATTGATTTGACTGAATTGTATATCTCTTGGGCAATACTTTTTCAAGTGCTTTATGGTACTATCCCAATTGCCATAATTCCCTTTGCTGTCTTTTCTCTTTTCAGCCAATGCCTCCATATACATAATGAAGTAAGTTTTTAGCTTCTCCTTATCGTGGAAATCATAAGTGCTGTTTTGTATCTCCAAATGCCTTTTACTGCGAATGGTTTCGGCTAATGCCAATATCTTTTTATTTTCTTCTTTTACTGCATTGGTGAGCTTCCCTTTTTCGGGGTCGGGTGTTAGGTACAAATTCAAATACTCATATTGGCGTTTGCCGTTGGAGTAGTACTCTAAATAAAGGCTTATTTTATCGCCTTTGAGCCGTTGTCTTAATGTTACTTTCATTTTCTTATCAGTTAAATAAATTATCAATTGAAGCCCTTTTGATGATGGTACGACTGCCCAGCTTTGCCACCGGCAAACGATTACTTTTTATCATCCGTTGAATGGTCCATCTACTTGCACCCAAAAGGGTAGCCACTTCCAGTATGCTTAAAAATTCTTTCTCTCTTAAATTAGTGTGATTACCTGCTATCGGGTTGGATAGGGTTTCAGTAGTAGCTACTGGAGAAGCGGAAACAATTTTGCTTTGTTGGTTCTTAAATTCTGCGTTTACTTTTTCTTCTCGTTTGGTTTTCTTGTAGGCAGCACTGTTGCATTTATGGCCACAATACTTCGTTGTGGTCTTTTGGGCTATGAAAGCCTTACCACAATGATTACAGAATTTAGGAAGTTTAATTGTACTACTCATTTGTTGCTACTTGTTGCAGTATGTTGCTCTGTGGTGCTACTTGGTGCATTATTTCGCCTGACTTCCATCAAACTGATATGTGGGCAACAAAATAGCCAATTGGGCAACAACTGGGCAACAAATATAAGTAAATAAGTGGAGTTGGGCAACAAAAAAGAGAAAGAAAAGTGTACTGAAACTCAACAAAAACAGGCACTTAACAAACAAAAGAAAGTAAATTACTTCCCGATACAAAACTTACTAAATATCGTCTCCAACAAATCATCGGTTGTAATCTCTCCCGTTATTTCGCCAATAAAATAAAGGGCTTGTTTAATATCGGTAACTAAAAAATCGGATGTTACGGGGTTATCAATACCATACAAAACACTATTTAAAGCAGTTTCGGTTTTTTGTAAGGCTTCTAAATGGCGTATATTGCTAACAATTACTTCGTCGGTGTTTATAGAATTTATACTAGCGGCTTTTATTAAGGCATCTTGTAAAATATCAATATTGGTTTTTTCTTTGGCTGATATAAAAATAAAATCGTTAGCGTTGGCAAATAAATTTAAGCTGGCGTTTACAGTTTCGTCATCGGCTTTGTTTACCACCAATAGCAATTTACTATTGTTGGGGTTGGTTTGTTTAAGGTCGGCGGTTATTTGTAATAACTCAGCTTCAGGCGTTTCTCTAGGGTCGAAAAGGTAAAGAACTACAGCGGCTTGTTTTATTTTCTCGAAAGTGCGCTCCACTCCTTTCGCTTCAATAACATCGGTAGTTTGGCGAATTCCAGCGGTATCAATAAATCTAAAACGTACTCCGCTTAGCGTAATTTCGTCTTCAATAGTATCGCGGGTTGTACCTGCAATTTCCGATACTATGGCTCGTTCTTCGTTTAAAAACACATTTAACAAAGTCGATTTGCCTACATTTGGTTTACCCACAATAGCAACAGGTACGCCATTTTTTAGCACATTACCCATCTCGAACGAATGAATTAAGCGGGCAATAACTTTAGAAATATTTAAAATTAATTTTTTGAGTTGGTCACGATTAGCAAATTCAACATCTTCTTCGCCAAAATCAAGTTCAAGTTCAATCATCGATGCAAAATAAACCAGCTGCTCTCTAAGGTTTTTTAACTCGTTAGAAAAACCACCTCGCATTTGCTGTAATGCCAATTGGTGCGATGATTTTGAACCCGATGCAATTAAATCGGCTACGGCTTCGGCTTGACTTAAATCTAAACCTCCATTTAAAAACGCTCTTAACGTAAACTCGCCCGGTTTAGCCGCTCTAGCCCCGTTTTTTATACACAGTTTTATAATAGTTTCTATAATATAATTAGAGCCGTGGCAACTTATTTCAACCACGTTTTGTTTGGTGTATGATTGTGGTGCAACAAATAACGATAGCAAAACTTCATCAATTAACACATCTCCATCTATTATTGTACCAAAATGCAGGGTATGCGATGCTTGTTTTTCGAGGTTTTTACCTTTAAATATTGTATTTGCTATAACCAAAGCATCCTGCCCCGACAGCCGAATAACCGCAATTGCACCCACGCCCATTGGTGTGGCTAGAGCTACAATAGTATCTTGTGTATTAAATTGCATAGGGTAAAGATATAGAAAATGTTTTTGGCATCAATTTAGTTAATTATATATAGCTGATAACATTATACATACAAAAAAAGTCAAGCAATTTTTAACTGCCAATATTTTACTTTACGCAAATTTTTACCATTAAAATTGTGTTTAATATTTAATTGACAAAGCTATGTACACATAATTATGTAATTTATTTATATTTGACAAAAATTGAAATAATGCAACTAATTCCCGTAGGATCAAGAAAAGAGGTTATGACATATTTAGAGCCGTTTATGTTAAACGAAATGGCCGAGTATTTAAAACCAGTTGAGGAGATGTGGCAACCTGCAGATTTTTTGCCCGATGCCCGTAAAGAAACTTTTTTTGATGAGATAAAAGATTTACAAGAAGGTGCAAAATCATTATCTTATGATTTGTTGGCCGTTTTAATTGGCGATACTATTACAGAGGAAGCATTACCCACATACGAATCGTGGTTGTGCATGGTAGAAGATATAAACAAAAGCGAACAAGGTGGTTGGATGCGATGGGTTAGAGCTTGGACAGCAGAAGAAAAACGCCATGGCGATTTATTAAACAAGTATTTATACCTTTCGGGAAGAGTTGATATGCGTAAGATGGAAGCATCAACAAACTATTTAATTCGCGATGGTTTTGATATTGGTACAGGGCATGACCCATACCGAAACTTTATCTACACTTCGTTTCAAGAAATGGCAACCAATGTTTCTCACCGCAGAGTGGCTGCTTTAGGCAAACAATCTGGCGATAAGTTAATGTCGAAAATGTGCGGTTTAATAGCTGCTGACGAAGCTCGCCATGCTAAAGCATACAAATCGTTTATTAGCAAAGCGTTTGAAGTTGATACCAACGAAGTTATTTTAGCTTTTGAGGATATGATGCGTAAAAAGATTGTTATGCCAGCACATTTTTTACAAGAAATGGGTAGTAAAATTGGGCAAACCTTCGGTCATTTTACCGATGCTGCACAACGATTAGGCGTTTATACAGCCTTAGACTATGTTGACATTTTAAAACAACTGGTTGTAGAGTGGAATATTGAAAGCCTTCAAGATTTAGATGATGCTGGTGAAAAAGCTAGAGATTATTTGGTTAGCTTACCTGATAGGCTTTCGAGAATAGCCGAACGTATGAAAAGCCCAACCCTTGAATATAAATTTAACTGGATACACATTTAGAGCTTTAAAAAGCATACAATAAAAACAAGATTTGATGCTTGTTTTTTTTGTTTAATACCAAAAAATATCCATTTGTTTTCTTTCAAACAATTTAGTGTAAGTCAAGAAAATTGCCCTTTAAAAATTAATACCGATGGCGTTTTGTTGGCTGCTTTAGCAAATGTTACCAATAATTTAAACATATTAGATATTGGTACAGGTACAGGCGTTATAGCATTAATGCTTGCCCAAAGAAACCCAATTGGAATTATTGATGCTGTAGAAATTGATGCTGAAGCCACTAAAACAGCCGAACACAATTTCAATAATTCGCCTTTTAAAAATAGATTAAAAGCGTTTAACCAAAGTTTTCAAAATTATTTTACACAAAACCCTACTAAGTTTTACGATAAAATAGTAACTAACCCGCCTTTTTTTATTGATGCACTAAAATCTAAAGAGGCTAAAAAAAATTTAGCTAGGCATACCAATACCCATTTTTTTCATGATTTGTTTGCGCTATCGGCAAAGCAATTAAACAGTAACGGCAGTATAGAAATAATTATACCTACCCAAATAGAAAATTTGATTGTAACTATTGCCCACACCAACCAATTGTATGTAAATGCTAAAATAAGTATAAGTTCGTTTGCTGGTGGTAAACCTATTAGAAGTTTGCTTAATTTTGGTAAAACCGAGATGCCATTTTGCGAAACTTTTTTTAATATTTACGAAGCCCAAGGCATACCTTCGCTAGCTTACAAAACAGTTTTAAAAGATTTTTTTATTAATTTTTAATGGTAAAAATTGGCTTAATATCCGACACACACAGTTATTTAGACACTGCTGTTTTTAAATATTTTGATAAGTGCGATGAAATTTGGCATGCTGGCGATTTTGGTAATTTGGCTGTTGCCGATGATTTATTGGCTTTTAAACCTTTACGTGGCGTTTATGGGAATATTGATGGTGCAGATATACGTACCATTTACCCCGAAAATTTAAGATTTAACTGCGAAGAAGTTGATGTTTGGATGACCCATATTGGCGGCTATCCTAATAAATATGCCCCCAAAGTAAAAACCGAAATTTACCTAAACCCTCCAAAGCTATTTATTTGTGGTCACTCGCATATTGTAAAAGTTATATACGATAAAAAGATAAACTGTTTACATATAAACCCCGGTGCAGCAGGTAAGTACGGCTGGCATACCAAACGCACTTTGATACGTTTTAGCATTAACGCTGATAGAATAGAAAACCTAGAGTTGATTGAGTTGAATGGAAGGTAGGGTTTATATGGTTTACGCTTATTTCTAGCCTCAGTTCGATTAATAAATACTATTCTTGTAATAATTAGGGCGTTTTAACACGCCGTCCGCTGTATCTTTTTTTATTTGTCTATCCCCCCGCCCCCCGAAGGGGGAGATTCGGCGTAAAAAAAGGATGCCGCTACCGTCGTTAACGCTTTAAATCGTAAATAACATTGATTTACAGTAAATTATACTATAGTTTAATAATCGAACTCAGGTTTCTAAGAATTATTTGAGACTCTTCACTGCGTTCTGAGTGACACAGTGTTCTGAATGACGGCTCGTTTTTTTGTCACTCAGAGCGGAGCGTGGAGTTTATTACCCAGTGTTTGCTGTACTGCAAAGACTGATGCTTTTTGAGACTTTTCACTGTGTTTAAAATGAGAATCTTCACTGCGTTATGAGTGACAGTGCGTTCAGATTGTCAGGTTTTTAATACAGTTTACTCTTATTTTTTTCGTTTTCGAAAACCACATCAACCGCTGGTGGGGTAATTTTACAAGCTAAAACAGCCAATTCATCGCAACGTTCGTTTTCTATATGCCCGTTGTGGCCTTTAACCCAAGTAAATTTTACGTTTTGGTTTTTATAAACGGCTAAAAAACGTAACCACAAATCCTTATTTTTTTTACCCTCGAAACCTTTTTTTACCCAACCAAATACCCATTTTTTCTCTACCGAATCTATCACATATTTAGAATCGGAATAAACCATAACTTCTTGATTTAATGCTTTTATAGCTTCTAAACCACGGCAAACTGCCATTAATTCCATTCGGTTATTGGTGGTTAAACGGTAACCTTCGGTAATTTCTTTGTAGTGGTCACCAGATTTTAGTATCACGCTATAACCACCAGGGCCAGGGTTTCCGCTGCAAGCTCCATCGGTATAAATTTCAATCATGTTGTAAAAATAAAAAAAATGATTAAATAATGTAACCAATTGATGCCTTCGCTTAAAGCGAAGGCATCAAAGTGAAGGCATCAATAAATCCTAAATAATTGTAATTTTATTCTAAACTTTAAAATGGGTTGGTTTTATTTACCGGTATTTTAACTATTACTTCCAACTCTCCTACTTCAACTAAACCTCCAACATTTCAACCTTTCAATTAAACCCTTTCGTTTTTAATGGCTTCTACAACGCTTGGGTCTAAAAGTGTCGATGTATCTCCTAAATTTTCAGTTTCACCTTCGGCAATTTTACGCAATATACGTCGCATAATTTTACCCGAACGTGTTTTGGGTAAGCCAGTTACAAACTGTATTTTATCGGGTTTGGCTATGGCACCAATAATACGGCTCACCGTCATTGTAATATCTAGGCGGGTAAGGTTAGCATCCATTATGTGCTTATTTAAAATTACATAAGCGTAAATTCCTTGCCCTTTTATGGCGTGTGGGTAGCCAACAACTGCCGACTCTACTACATCCGAAAACATATTAATGGCATTTTCTACTTCGGCTGTACCTATGCGGTGTCCCGATACGTTAATTACGTCATCAACCCTACCTGTTATGCGGTAATTGCCATCTTCATCTCGCAAACAGCCATCGCCAGTAAAATACATATTGGGGTAAGTTGCAAAATAATTTATTCGGCAACGTTCATGGTCGCCGTAGGTGGTACGCAGCATTCCCGGCCACGGAAACTTAATACATAAATTACCCGATACGCCATTTCCTAAAATCTCTTCTCCTTTTTCGTCAACCAAAATGGGTTGAATCCCCGGTAAGGGTAAAGTAGCAAAGCAAGGTTTGGTGGGAGTTATCCCCGCTAAGGGCGAAATTAAAATACCGCCAGTTTCGGTTTGCCACCAAGTATCAACAATTGGGCAATTGCGTTTGCCAATATTTTCGTTATACCAATTCCAAGCTTCTTCGTTAATAGGCTCGCCTACAGAACCTAGTACTTTTAAGGATGATAAATTTTTATCTTTCACAAAATCCAACCCCGATTGCATTAAAGATCGTATGGCAGTAGGTGCAGTGTAAAGCACATTAACTTTGTATTTATCTACAATATCCCAAAAGCGGCCAGCATCGGGGTATGTGGGTACGCCTTCGAACATTAGGGTGGTTGCGCCCATTGCCAAAGGCCCGTAAACTATGTACGAGTGGCCGGTTATCCAACCAATATCGGCTGTGCAAAAGTAAATATCGCCGGGTTGGTATTGAAACACGTTTTGGAAACTGTAGCCTGCATACACCATATAACCGCCACAGGTGTGCACCACTCCTTTGGGTTTGCCAGTACTGCCCGATGTGTAAAGGATAAAGAGTTCGTCTTCGGCATCCATTTCTTCGGCTTGGTTGGTGTGCATACCTAAAGTTTCGGCTTTTTTAATTTCATCTTCCCACCAAACATCACGGCCTTTAATCATTGATATTGGGGTGCGAGTACGGGTTAAAACAATCACTTTTTTTACCGATGGGCATTGCACCAAGGCGTCGTCTATTACGTTTTTTAAGGGAATATCTTTTGCGCCTCTAAATCCGCCATCGGCAGTTATTACTAAGTTGCAAGTTGCGTCGTTAATTCTATCGGCAATAGATTGTGCCGAAAAACCACCAAAAACAACGGAATGTATTGCCCCAATACGGGCGCAAGCTAAAACGGCTATGGCCAACTCGGGCACCATTGGCATATAAATGCAAATACGGTCGCCTTTTTTTGCACCATTATTTTTTAGCGCATTGGCAAATAAACATACTTGTTGGTGTAATTGGCTGTAAGTAAGTACACGGTGATGTTCTTCGGGGTCGTTAGGTTCCCATATTATAGCAGGCTGATTGCCTTTATCTTGTAAATGCCTGTCTAAGCAGTTTTCGGTAATGTTAAGTTTTGCGCCTTCAAACCATTTAATGTTGGGTGTGGTAAAATCCCAATTTAAAACTTTATCCCATTTTTTGCGCCAGTAAAAATTATCGGCAATGTTGGCCCAAAATTCTTCGGGTTGTTCTACACTTTGTTTATAAGCTTGGTTATATTCTTCTATATTTTTTATTTGCAAATCCATTTTAAATTTTGGTATGTATTGGTGGGCACAATTTAACCGTTTTTTTGGAATATGGGAATTTTTTTATGGGTTTGAGATTTTTTGGCTGTAAATAATTTGTTATGCTATATCAATGTCGTTTACTTAAGCAATATCTATATTCTTTTATACACCATATTGTACAATTTTTTAGGTTTGTGATTTCGAGGGTTTTTTCTGTTTAAT
>REAS01000005.1 GCA_004294495.1 Sphingobacteriales bacterium | reverse complement strand
TAAACAGAAAAAACCCTCGAAATCACAAACCTAAAAAATTGTACAATATGGTGTATAAAAGAATATAGATATTGCTTAAGTAAACGACATTGAATTATAGCCTTACAATACTTTTAAAAGTTTATGGTTTTTTGTGATTTTTTGTCATAAAACTTCAAATTAAGCCAACACTCAACATTTTACATAAATAAAAGCTATTTTTGATTTTTAAAATTACGAAAATGATTGTAGGGGAAACTTTAAGAGCACAAGTAGAAACAGCATTAGATACCATAAGGCCGTATTTAGAAACCGATGGTGGCAATGTTTCAATCGAAGAAATTACTTCAGATAATGTGGTGATACTTCGCTTGTTAGGTTCTTGCGAATCTTGCCCTATGAGTATAATGACATTAAAAGCTGGAATTGAACAAGCAATTATGAAAGCTGTACCGCAAATTACAAGGGTTGAGGCATTAAATTTAACAGCAATTGATGACCCTAATGCCGTTTTACCCGAAAATTTGAGATAACCCTAGGTTCGATTATTAAACTGTAGTACAATTTGTTGTAAACCAATCTTATACGATTTTAAAGCGTTAACGACGGCAGCGGCATCCTTTTTTTACGCCGAATCTCCCCCTTCGGGGGGCGGGGGGATAGACATATAAAAAAAGATACAGCGTACGGCGTGTTAAAACGCCCAAATCATAATCAAAATTATAATAAACAATGTTTTATTAATCGAACTCAGGTAGATAGGTTTTAAACTATAATTATATCATTTTTAAAACCTTACCCTTAAACGGCTAAGGTTTTTGCTTTAACACTAATTAACCTTCTGCTACAAAATCATTTTATATTTAAAATTTATATTTGTTTTATGATAAAAAGTTTGTTTTTTGGTATGTTAATGTGCTCGTTTTGTAGCTTGTTTGCACAACAAGAATCAAAAAAAGTAGTACAGTTTTCGGGCGTAATTTACGATGCCGATAGCAACAGCGTTGTGCCTTATGTTAACATTAAAATTAAAAACAACAACCAAACTTATAGCGCAAATTATAAAGGGTATTTTTCTTTTGTTTGCCACGAGGGCGATAGTCTTTTATTTACATCGGTAGGATATAAAAGAGTAACTATAACTATTCCTAATAATTTACACGAAAATAAGTTTACGGCAATCATCAAACTAAAATCCGATAATATCATGTTGCCAATGGTACGGGTTTTCCCATGGGCAAGTACCGATGAGTTTAAAAAGGATTTTTTAACTATGAAATTTGCCGACGACGACCTCGAAATTGCCCGCAAAAACCTATCCAGCCAAAGCTTACGCACTTTAGTAGCATCGTTACCCCGAGATGGGCGAGAGAATAATAGCCTAAGTTTTAATAATAACCATAACGGCTTGGTAAATAAAACGGGTGTACAGGTAAATCCTTTACTTAATCCACTTGCTTGGGGGGCATTAATTAACCAAATTACTGAAGGCGATAAAAGCAGGAAGAAAAACTAGCGTTGTGTGCTACATTTAATATTGTTTTTAGTACTAACACGTATTTTAACTAAGTAATAAAATAACATTAACCTAAATTTAGCTTTCAAATAAATATTTAACTTTAAATGATTTAAAAATACAAATCCCTGAGCATTTATGGAAAAAACAACCGAACAAGAATCGTTATATAACAATTTAGAAAATCAAACCGTTTTAGAACTGTTAAATAATATTAATAATGAAGACCAAACAGTTGCAAAAGCGGTACAAAATGCAATTTCGCAAATTGCAACATTGGCCACAGCATCTGTTGATTTGATGAAAGCTGGCGGTCGTTTATTTTATATTGGCGCTGGTACAAGTGGTAGGTTAGGTGTTTTAGATGCATCTGAATGCCCACCAACTTTTGGCGTCCCGTTTGATATGGTTGTAGGCATTATTGCAGGCGGCGATACAGCAATTAGAAAAGCTGTTGAAAACGCCGAAGACGATGAGCAACAAGCTTGGCTTGACTTACAACAATTCAACATTAACAATAAAGATATTTTAGTAGGTATAGCAGCATCGGGCAGCACACCTTATGTTATTGGAGGTTTGCAAAAAGCAAACGAAATGGGCATTTTAACTGGCTGTGTGGTTTGTAACGGAGGTAGCCCAGTAGCTGCAGTAGCTAAAATGCCGATAGAAATTGTGGTTGGACCCGAGTTTTTAACAGGTAGCACCCGCATGAAAGCTGGTACGGCACAAAAGTTAGCTTTAAATATGTTAAGCACAACAATAATGATTAAGCTTGGCAAAGTAAAGGGTAACCGTATGGTTGATATGCAATTAACCAACCATAAATTGGTGGAGCGTGGTGTGCAAATGATAATTAACGAAACAGGATTAGACGAACAAAAAGCCCAAGCCTTATTAACAAAATACGGTAGTGTGCGTAAAGCTGTTGAAGGTTTTTTATCGCTATTACATTAATATACTAATCTGTTTATGTGTGTGCAATTAGTAAAATAATTGGCCCTTCGCCAAAAACAGTGGATGGACTTTTAATAATAGGATTTATTTACATTAAACAGGTGTGCGATTGGGGACGGCCTAGCTATTATTTGGATAAGGAAGCCAATAAATTTTTTTGTAGAAACTTTCACAAATCGCTAGCCAAGCAATTCGCAGCGTGTTGCAATAACATTGTATACCACTAAATTGGTTAACACGCCTTGAATTGCGATCGAAAAAATTTATTGAGCTTACCAGACAAATCATAGCAAGCCTTGATTTTTTGTTTATTTTTCATCAAGGAAAAAGAAAATAAAAAAATGTCAAATATTTCAATAAAATTATTTATCCATACATTATGGCGAAGAGCCAAATAATTGCCCTAAAAGTTGAATTTATCTAAGGCAAATAGATAACCATTTGCGAGCTAATGTTTCATTTTTGCATATATAAAAATTAATAAAACAAATCATCACATTAATTATGCATGAAATAGAACCTTATTACCGTTGGCGGGATGATTATATAGCATCGGAAGATAAACTTTCGCCATTTTTTGATACTCAATACAACGAATTTAGTTTCGATAAACAAATTTACAACTACCTAATTCACCCACAATGGGATTTTTTTGGGTCACAAACTTTATACATAAAAATTTTATTTGTTGATTATGAAACCCAATACGCCATTATAGAATTTATAGGCGAATGGAACGATGCCATAAGCAACGATATTATGCTATTAAAAAGAGAAATTTTAGAAACTATTATTGATCAAGGCATTAACAAATTTATTTTATTGGGCGAAAACGTTCTTAACTTTCACACTTCCGATGATTGTTATTATGAAGAATGGTTTCAAGATATTGAAGATGGCTGGATAGCCGGCATAAATTTTAGGCAACACGTTATTGATGAATTTAAAATCAATAACATTGATTACTACATAAACTTTGGTGGTAATTTAGATGATTTAAACTGGCGACAGTTAAAACCCGCCCAATTATTTTTACTTGTAGAAAACCAAATATTAAAAAGATTAAATTAAATTTGAATATCAATTAAAAAAGAAACAACATGATTAACGAAACTCAAAAAATACAGTATGCAGATTACGTAGATGTAAATGCAGATTTATCAAAAAAATTTATTGCCAAGGTTTTTGCTTGGATGTTTGTTGCCCTAGGCGTATCTACCCTTTGCGCTTATTTATTTGCAAGCGATAGCACTTTGCTTAGCCTGTTAATAGATATGGAAACAGGCAGGCGTACAGGTTTAGGTACTATTATTATGTTTGCCCCACTGGCATTTATGTTGGTAATGTCGTTTGGTATTAACAAAATATCGTACCCTGTAATGATGCTTTTATTTATAGCCTTTGCTACCACAATGGGTATTAGCCTTAGCTTTATTTTTCTGTTATACACATCTGGTTCTATAACAGGTGTGTTTTTGTCTTCATCCTTATTGTTTGGTGTAATGGCAATTTTGGGTTACACCACCGATACCGATTTAACCAAATTAGGTTCGTTATTAATGATGGCTTTATTTGGGATGATTATCGCATCGGTAGTAAATATTTTTTTAGGAAGTAGCCAAATGCAATACATAATTAGCTTTATTGGGATTATTGTATTTACAGGTTTAACCGCTTACGATGTACAAAAACTGAAACGTATTGGCGCAGGTATAGAGTTTGGCGATGCTACTGCAAGTAAAATGGTTTTAATGGGCGCATTAACGCTTTACCTTGATTTTATTAACTTGTTTTTAAGCATGTTAAGGGTTTTTGGTAGCCGTAAATAAATTTTAAATAGTTTTTATAGTTTATAGCCTCAAGTAATAATCGCTTTGCGTTTATTGCTTGAGGCTATATTATTTGGCTCTTCGCCAAATACTATGGAACTGAATTATATTTGGAAGTTAAACCCATTAAACAGGTGTGCGTTTGGGGACGGCCTAGCAATTATTTGGATAGGGAAGCCAATAATTTTTTTTTGTAGAAACATTCATAATTTGCTAGCCAAGCAGTTCGCAGCGTGTTGCAGTAAGATGGTTAAACCACAAACAATGTTACCACGCCTTGAATTGCGATGTGAAAAATTTATTGAGCTTACCAGACAAATCATAGCCAGCCTTGATTTTTTGTTTATTTTTCATCAAGGAAAAAGAAAAAAAATAAATGCCTATCATTTTACTGAAATTATTTATCCAAACAATATGCCGAAGTGCCTATTATTTTAAAGCCAATTTTATTTACGATATAAAAAATTCAGTTTACTGCAGCCTAAAACCCATTAAAAAAAATTGCCATGCCAAATACAATCGGCAAAAAATATAGTGTCATAATTACCGGCACATTAAAATCTTTTTCAAACCCATTTGCAATTATTTTTCTAGCGTTTGTTTATGCTTTAGTATGTAAGTTTATTCAACTTCAATGGCGGTGTAGATTGTACTTACTAACCTGAGTTCGATTAATAAATGCTGTTTTTGTAATGATTAGGGCGTTTTAACACGCTTTACGCTATATCTTTTTTTATTTATTTATCCCCCCCGCCCCCCGAAGGGGGAGTTTCGGCGTAAAAAAAGGATGCCGCTGCAATCGTTAACGCTTTAAAATCGTAAATAGCATTGATTTACAGCAAATTATACTGTAGTTTGATAATCGAACTGAGGTTACTGCAATTTTATGTTTAATGATTTTGTAATGTGTAAAAAATTATAAACAAAAATAGGTTAGATTTAATATAATGGTTTATTAAGCCTTTGGTTCATATTTAACTAACAGAAACACCAATTAATCTTCTTCCTTCTTTATAAAATATACCCTGTTCAGGGTATTGTGAAATACCGTTAATGTTTTTAAGTTTGACGCACAAACAATTATATAATCATGAGAAAAAATTTTTTACAAGTTTCAAAAATAGCATTCTTGCTATTTTTCACAATCCAAGTCGCCAAAGCGCAAGTGCCAATAATCGAAAAAGATTTTGATATTTCAAGAAAATCTAAGAACGGTTATTTGGGCGGTATTGATGTAAACAACGATAAACAAACCATAGATATGGTTTTTGTTTTAAAATCTACCACCAAACGTAAGGTAAAAAAAGAGGTTTACACCTTTGACAAAAATTTAAACTTACTAAATACGGTAAAAGAAGAAGAAGAAATTGAAAAAATGAAAAAACGATACAAATGGTTTAACTTTAAAGGAGATAGCTATGTATCAAACAGTTTAAACGCATCTGCAAATCTTACAGGGAAATTGGTTTTTAGGAAAAAGCAAATAACTTGGAAATATCTGTGGTTAAACGGCAGCTACAATAAATCAATTAAGCAATTAGAAAAAGTAAAACCAACAACCAATAATGCCGAAAAATATTTCTTTAGAGGTGGTTCATACGAAGTTGAAACCGATAGTACAATTCTAGTTATTGCTGGTAAACAAGCAACAAAAGGAGATTACTTGGGTTCAATGATGCACTATGATATTTTAAGTTGCGATAATCAAGTAAACATTAAAACGGTAGGTACTTTAGATTTTGCTTACCCGAATGCGCCTATTTATTCGGGCCCTTTAGAAGATGATATACAGGAACTTAGTAACGATGATTTTCCAAGAGATTGGGTTTTAATTTTTGCACCTCAGGGTGGCCCGGGCTTAAATAAAGCCGCCGACCCTAAACCAACCAATTATACCTATGTACGCATAAATGCTCAGGGTGCGTTGGTTGAAAAATTTAATTTTAATTCACCATCAAACGGTTGGCGAGTGTTAGGTGCTTACGAGAAAGATGGTTCAGTATTTACTTACGGTTCTGCAACTACAAAAGATCCCGAATCTAAATACATTAATCAAATCTATAAAATGAACATGGTTGCTACTACATCGGCCGATGCAGAAGAAAAAGACGAGTCGGCTTCGAAAGGATTTGGTGGTTTAGGTGCAGGTTTGTCTATGTTATCTGGTACTGCCGATATGGGTATGACTCAAGGAGCTATTGATAACGTTTTAGATGAATTAAAATATACTAATTTCCAAATTGGTAAAATTAGTAACGGTAAATTTGATTTTGTTAACTCGGCAAGTATCGAAGATTTTGAAAAGGTACAAGTAAAACCTACCGACCAGAAAAAATTTGTTGTATTTGATGGTAAAAAGTTTGTAATTAGTGGCATATCATTCTCAAGCGCAGGCGATATATTAATTAATGGACAAGATTTTAAAACCACAAAATCTGGCAAAAATGCCGGGAAACGCATTTTCAAAGGCGCATACATGTTCCATTTCGACCAAGCGGGTAACCTAAAACATAACTTTGGTGTTTTCTTAGACCAAAGCAAAACTTCTGGCTTTTTTAACCGCTCGCCATTAACATCCGATATGATACCTGCTACCAGCTATATTCAAGAATCGGGCGATAAGAAAAATATTTATTGGCTAATGCGTATGGCAAAATCCATTCACGAAGAAAGCCACACTACTTATGGGTTTAACTCAAGCACAAAAACCACTACTTGGGAGCCGTTATTTAACATGGAATATGGTGCTATAAATCTTATCGATGGTACATTATCTGATTTTAAAACTCTTGGTGAAAGCGAAAGAAGGAAATTTTACTTGTTTAAAAACGCCAATACAGCCAAAATGGGCAATTACACCTTTATGTTTAGCGAAACCGAAAGAGGCGATAAAGTTTTAATTTCAAGATTAGATTTAGCCAAATAAAAATAATATCCAAGGCAATTAAAATATTGCCTTGGATATTTTAATAAACACAAAAATGCAAAAACACATACTAATTATTCTATTTGTAGCCATTTGTTTATCGGTTTTTGGGCAAACAAACTCTAACAGTGCCATTAATTTAGGCCCAGGTGTGAATACCAAATTTGAAGAAGGCCACCCTATGCTATCGGCCGATGGTAAAGAACTTTATTTTTGGCGAGATCTTTTTAGAAACGATGCAAACGAAAAAATACAAAACTTATGGTATGCTAAACAAAGCGATAACGGAACTTGGTTAGCAGCTAAATACCTGCCCGAACCATTTAATATTAAAAACAAAACAGGCTCTGTTGCCTATATTTCACCAGATAATAATACAATAGTTATAAAAGGGTATTTTAAAAATGGCGCTAGAACTGGGCCTGGCTTTTCATACATTAACCGTGGGCTTGATGGTTTTAAAAACCCAATTGGTATTGATGTAAAAAATTTAAATGAACTAAATAAAGGCAAATATAGTGGGGCTTGCTTTTTACCCGATAGTAAAGGTATGATACATTATTTTAGCGAAACCGATGACAGCAAAAGCTCCGATTTATACTATTCGTTTAAAAATGAAGATGGCAGTTTTTCAGAACCTCAGTACATAAAAGAATTAAATACACAATACGACGATTCAACCCCTTTTGTAGCATCTGATAACCGAACACTTTACTTCTCGAGCAATAGAAAAGGAACAATTGGCGACCAAGATATTTGGAAAACCACTCGTTTAGATGATACTTGGCAAAAATGGAGCGAGCCTGTAAACATGGGGCCCAGCATCAACACCGAAAAATGGGATGCGTATTTTACTTTAGATGCAAAAGCGGAATATGCTTATATGTCTATTGATGGAGATATTGTGAAAATTTTGTTAAATGAAAAATTAAAACCACAACCTGTGGTATTAATTAAAGGTAAAGTTTTTGATAAATTAACTAAACAACCCTTACAAGCAAAAGTGTACTACGAAAATTTAAAAAATGGTAAAAATGAAGGTTTTGCAATAAGCGACCCAACTACAGGCAGCTATCAAATAGCCTTGCCTTATGGTACAAATTACGGGTTTAATGCATTATCTAATTCCTATTTACCCATATCAGATAATATAGATTTAACCCAGTTTTCGGCTTATAAAGAAATAACTCGCGATTTATATTTAGTACCCGAATTAGTTGGCCAAGTAGTTCGCATAAACAATGTGTTTTTTGAATTTGGAAAATCAAATTTACAAACCGAGTCTTTTCCCGAATTAAACAGGCTGGCAATTTATTTAAAACAAAAACCAAATATTAAAATTGAAATGGGTGGGCATACCGATAATATTGGTAAAGATGAAGCTAATTTCAAGCTATCAGCGGATAGGGCAAAATCTGTTCAATTGTATTTAGTAAACAAAGGTGTTTCCGAAAATAGAATATCCTACAAAGGTTACGGAAAAACATTACCCATTGCAAGTAATGATACCGATGAAGGAAGGGCTTTAAACCGAAGAGTAGAATTTACTATTATTGAGTTATAATTAGTGTACAAATTAAACAAGTATTTACTATATCTGAGCAGTATAGTAATTGTTTGTGGTACGGTTGCAGAGAAATCTGTAACCGTTTTTTTATTAAATAATGTATATTTACAACGTATTAAAATCTATAGAAATGAAAGAAATAACCGTTACCCAACTTGCCCAATGGATAGAAGAAAAAAAAGATTTTCAACTAATTGATGTTAGAGAAACTTTTGAGTACGAAATGAGTAATATTAATGGCCTTAATATACCCTTAGCGGGGATTGTAATAGAAGCCGACAAAATAGCAAAGGATAAACCAGTTGTTTTGCAATGCCGTAGCGGAGCAAGAAGCGCATCCGCTTTAATGCAATTAGAAAAATTGGATTACAATAACGTTTACAATTTAAAAGGTGGTATTTTAGCATGGGCAGCAGAAATAGACCCCGAAATAAGAGTTTATTAGGGCGATGGGCTTCCGGCTTCGGGCAACAGGCTTCTGGCAACTCGAGTTTATAATAAAATTCAATAGGTTTATTAAAAGTAAATCAAAAATCATACATCACAAATCAATATTTTGGATGAGATAAGCAATCAAAAATCACACATCACAAATCAAAAAACAGTATTTTGAATGCGATAAGCAATCAAAAATCATACATCACAAATCAATGTCGTTTACTTAAGCAAAAGTACACGATATTTTAATCAAAAATGATTTTTTTATATGCGCTTTTTGTTGTATTTTTAAGTAGTATA
>REAS01000004.1 GCA_004294495.1 Sphingobacteriales bacterium | reverse complement strand
TCTTTAATATAATGAATATCAGTCTTTTAACCTAATTTTTTGTTGCTTATTTTATTGATTTTCAATCAAATATATTTTTTGTCATGTACTAAAGAATAAGATAACTAAAAGTAACAATAATGTGGTTTTTTTCATTTTTAAGAATTAAATAATTTATTTTTATGCGAACCTATCAAAAAAAAATCACAATCATTATTTATACCTGTAACTTCTTTGCTACAATATCTTTAATTTGAAGGACAAACATGGTTAAATACCTTATACCTTTACGCACTTATAAATCAATTCTCTCCTACCATTTCCAAGCGATAATTTGATATTTTCCTCTTTTGAAAAATTTGTTCTATAATCAATCACATCAATTTTTAAGTTTGTTCTTTTTAACCTATCTATAAAGTCTAAGCCGTGTAACCTCAACAAATCTGGTTCGCCATAGGCTTGTAATTTTTGTTGTGGTGTAATATTTAAATCACTTTCAACTGTTTGTGCTGAATTCAAATCAATTAATGATAATGCAAATAATACCCCCCCAGACTTTAACACCCTACTTAATTCATTAATTGCTAATGGCTCGTTATATATATGGCCTAAAACATGAGAACAAATAATATAATCAAATGAATTATCGTCGAAATTAATATTTGTAATATCCATTTTATGACTAGCATAATTTGGGTTAATATCTACATCGTAGTAATTAGGATTATTTAAATAATGTTTTTTTAGAGCATCTTCGGGTGCAATGTGTAATATTTTAGGGTTATTATTAAAGATTTTAGTCTCGTTTTTTAAGAATAAATACAATAACCTAGTTCTTTCTAGGGAAGCGCAATAAGGGCAAACCGAATTTTCTCTAGTTTCTATACCATTTCCTTTAGATAAAAACTTTTTGAATGATTGGCTACATGTGGGGCAGTAAAATTTATTGCCCCGTAAAAAAAGGGAGTGCGATTTGCGTAAAAAAATGTGAATTTTGCGCCTAAGTTTTTCTGAGATTGTTTTTCTGTATATATTTTTAATCATTTAAATAGGGTATTGTAGATTTTTTTTAAGTAAACTTTTGTAGATAATAAAAAGCCAAAATTGGATTTTTTATATTTTACTACATAATATGGCATTAACTTAGGATTGAAATAAGATTTGAAATATGAAATAGTTTCATAATTAGCGCCACAAAAATCAACTTCTATAAAATTATTATCTCTCAACCAATGGATTCTGGTTTGATATAACATAGTATGTGCATATGAATTCTCATTTGATAATGGATTTGATAATAAAGTATAAGCTTTAAGAGATGTTTTATCTAGTAGACATAATGCAGAACCTATCAAATCATCAGATTTATAAATCTCAAAATTCACTAATAAACTATTATTAGTTAACGAGTTAAAGTAATTTTTGTAGTAAATAATTAAATTATTATCATAACCTAAATTTTTTAAAAACTGTGTAGCCATTATAAAGCAATTTTCCGTCGGGGTATTTACACATATCCTTATGTTTTGTTTTTCTGCTTTTTTAATATTTTTTTTTATATTAATGTGTGATGGCTCACTAGTATTTTTGATATATGTGTACCGAATATCTATCTTAAAACCAGCCCACTTGAATGGCCTAATATCCAAAACATCAACATTAAATTTAATATCAATGCTTTTGAAGTTACTCTTTAAAAGTTCAATAAATTTATTTTGAATTGCAATTTGTTTTCTTTCGCTTAAAGTTGGTTTTAGATAATATGGATTGTAGGTAAAATCGTCTGGTTTTATTACTTTATGGTTTTTTATAAAAACAGCAGCTAAAAAAAGTTCTTCGTTTTTTTCTTCATAAATAAAATAGGCGACTTTAACTCCAAATGCTTCAATTACTGCATCTAAATATTTTGGATCAAAAAATACGGGATAACTACCTGAGGCAACTAATTTTGCCCATTCTGTACTTTTTATTTCTTTAATCATCAATACAAATGTAATACCTTATTTTTACCTAAACATGTACGTAACAAAGCTTTTATAATTTCGGTATTTATAATTGATTTTGCGCTTTTGTTACCTTGTTCTAATGGTATGCGTTGTATGTTTTTGTTATACAAATCGGTTTTTAATCCAGCAGTACCAAAAGTAATATCAGCAAAGTTTTCTTGATATATTTGTGTAAAAAAATTGCTATTAATGCCCGTATCGGTAAATGGGAAAGCAAATGCTTTATAATTTAATTTAAATTGCTGGCAAATACTGATAACGCTATTTTGGGTTTGGTATAATTGGTTTTCTAAAGATAAATCGGCGTACAAAGGATGATCAATACTGTGGGCTCCAAAACTAAAACCTTCACAAATCAACTCTTTAATTTGAAAATTTGTTAAGTAAGGCTGTTCGGTTCTTAAGAAATCAGTAAAACTTAAACCTATTTTTAATGCAATTTGGTCTAATAAATAACTGTCGATGTATTGGATTTTAAGCAACGTTTCAATTATTTTATTGTTGGCTTTAAAAATTAATGGGAAAGCATTTGATACCATTTTATGCAGCTTGTTTTCTTGAATATAATCAATTAACAAACTTACTTTATATCGATAAAACAAAGCTTTATTATCTATAAATCCACTATTTAAAAAGCATATAGCTGGTATGCCTTTGTGTTTAAGTATAGGCGCAACAACGGTATAAAATTCTTTTAAGCCATCGTCAAAAGTTAATAAAAAAGCAGGTTTTTTAATATTATTACCTGTATTTAGAGAATTATAAAAATCGTGAAAACTTACAGGTGTAAAATTTTTCAATAAAAAATCGAGGTCGTTTATAAAGTCTTTCTTTGATTTTACTGCGTATAAATGTTTAACGTGTGGTACATTCTCATCAGATATTATATGATACAAAGGTACTATTGTTTTTTGTTGCGAAATTTTCACTAAAAAATTAGTGCTTAAATATTTTGACAATTTTAGTATGCTTTCATTCATTCCTTACTTATCTATTCATTTTTTTATCCTATAAAAAACAAATTATCAGTAGAAACTATCTGGTTTTCTACTCTTTTAATATCCAATAATACTAATAATTCTTGCCCCATCGTGAATTATTTAACACCAACAGCTATTTAAAATTTCAAAAAAGAGTTTTACACATTTAAATCCATAACTACTAATTTACAAAACGATTTTTCAGTAACAAATCTTCACAAAAATTTATCGCACAATTAAATCCTGCAGCAAATACCCATTTCGGTAGTAAATTACGATACGGCGAAACTAAAATATAAAGAGCTTTAAAAATTTTATAGCTTTGGCATATCACAAAACTAATAATTTGAATACACAACTCATCAACCAATTTATAAAACAAGCTTTAGCCGAGGATGTTGGCGACGGCGACCATACATCGTTAGCAACAATACCGTTACACACCCAAGGTAATGCCCAATTAATTATTAAAGAAAAAGGCATTTTAGCAGGGCTCTCTATTGCCCTTGCCATATTTAACCAAGTTGACAGCAACTTGAAAGTAACTCAGCTTATGCAAGATGGCGATGCTGTAAATTACGGCGACATTGCACTTACTGTTAGTGGTAGTGTACACAGCATTTTAATGGCCGAGCGTTTAGTACTTAACACCATGCAACGTATGAGTGGCATTGCAAGCACTACAAACAAAATTGTAGAATCGTTAAAAAACACACATACCCAAGTTTTAGATACCCGTAAAACAACTCCCAATTTACGCTTTTTAGAAAAAATGGCCGTTAAAATTGGCGGCGGCGTAAACCACCGTACAGGCTTGTACGATGCTATTTTAATAAAAGATAACCATGTAGATTATGCTGGCGGCATTGCCCAAGCTTTACACGCTGCACAGCAATATATCCAAAATCACAAAAAATTACCCCTAATTATTGAAGTACGAAACCTAAGCGAATTACAAGAAGTAATAGCTATTGGAGGAGTGGATAGAATTTTGCTAGATAATTTTAGTTTTGAAAAATTAAAACAAGCAGTACAATTAATTGATGGCAGGTTTATTACCGAGGCATCTGGCGGTATAACACCACAAAACGCAATAGATTATGCAAATTGCGGCGTTAATTACCTATCAATGGGTGCGCTTACACATTCGGTAAAAAGTTTAGATATGAGTTTAAAAGCGGTAAAAAGCTAATGGTATTTTTTAAAATTATATTTTAGGGCTATGATATCCGCATATTCAATAGGTGCATTAATTTTAGCCTACCTTTTAGGTTCCATCCCATCGGCAGTTTGGGTGGGTAAAGCATTTTTTAAAATAGATGTTCGCGAATACGGCAGTGGCAATGCCGGGGCTACCAATACTTTTAGGGTTTTGGGTAAAAAAGCTGGTATTCCTGTTATGTTAATGGATATTTTAAAGGGTTGGTTAGCAACCAATTTGGCCTATATAATAGGCCTCTCGGTTACCGGGCCTACCCACTCCGTTCAATATGTAAACTACCAATTGGCATTAGGTATTTGTGCTGTTATGGGGCATTTATTCCCCGTTTTTGCAGGTTTTAGAGGAGGTAAAGGCATTGCAACTTTATTTGGTATGATTGTAGCAGTACACCCACCCGCAGCACTACTTTGTGTAATAGTGTTTGTTGTGGTATTATTACTATCAAAATATGTATCGTTAAGCTCTATTTCGGCAGGTTTTGCCTTCCCATTAAGCGTAATATTTATTTATCAAGTATCGGTAAAAGCCATAATTATTTACGGTATGTGTATATGTGTTTTAATATTAGTAACGCACCAAAAAAATATAGAACGTTTGTTAAAACGTAAAGAATCTAAAGTTAACTTATTTAAAAAGAAAACAATATGACATTAATTACCACTTCCAAAGCCCTTTTACTTTTAAGTGTAGCCACGCTATTAAATGCTTGCTCTACTGTACCATTAACAGGACGCAGCCAAGCAAGTTTAGTTAGCGAAACCGAAATGCAACAAGCCGCCAGCTTACAATACCGAGAATTTTTAAACGACCCTAAAATTAAGGTTATAAACAATACTCCACAAAGCAAAAAAGTTAAAGAAATAGGTGCAAAAATTGCCGCTGCCGTAACCAAATATATGAACAACAATGGCTACGCAGCTAACATTGCAAATTACCAATGGGAGTTTAATTTAGTTGATAGTAAAGATGTTAACGCATGGTGTATGCCAGGTGGTAAGGTTGCGGTTTACACAGGTATTTTGCCAGTAACTTTAACCGATGCCGGCTTAGCTACAGTTATGGGTCACGAAATTGCACATGCCATAGCACACCATTCATCCGAAAGGTATTCGCAAGGTATGATAGCCCAAGGTGTGGGAGCTTTATTGGGTGCAGCGGTTACAAAATCGGAAACTGGAACCCAAGTTTTTCAACAATTGTACGGCATTGGCAGCCAAGCTGGGTATTTGTTGCCTAACTCGCGTAAGCAAGAGTCGGAAGCAGATAGATTGGGCCTAACATTTATGGCAATGGCAGGTTATAATCCACAAAATGCGGTATCGTTTTGGGAGCGTATGGCAGCACAAAAGAAAGGCGGACAAGCACCACCCGAGTTTTTAAGCACCCACCCTAGCGATGATACCCGCATTAGTGATATACAAAAATATATACCCGAAGCAAATAAGTACTATGGTAAGTAATTCATTTCAAAATCAATACAAAGGCCTAAAAAAAAAAATTTGGCCTTTGTTATTTCATTGATTATCAGAAAAATTTAATCGAAAAATTACTTACTCGTCAAAAAACTCCACCAATTCCGCAAAATAGCTGCTATCCCAACCGTCAACAAACTCATCAAAATTATCATCGGGTATGTTGGTGTGCAACAGCTCAACCGAAGTTCCTTTTTGGTGTTCGTGGAGTTTTATGGTAACTATCGAAGGTTCATTTTGCCCATCGAAATACCATTGCTGTACAATTTTTTTATTTTCTACAAATTCCAGGTTTTTACCTAAAATATCGCCATCCCATAAAGAGAATTCCGAGTCAACTACCGTACTCATTTCGGCCTCGCCACCAGTCCATAACTTAATGCTTAAAGGGTTAGTTAAAGCCAAATACACCTCTTGTGGTGGCGCTGGTATAGTATAATATTTTTTATAGTTTTTCATTTTTGTATTTACCGCTAAATTAATTTTTAAAAGCCAAAGTATTAAATTATCTATATTTTTTTATTTGAAAAGCAAAGCTACAGCTAATAGGTACGGCTAGCCTTGTTTTCCGCTTTAGCCCCAAAGAAAAATTGGGGGCTGCCGCTTCACCCAAGTTTAGGTGGCCAATTGCTGCAATAAACTTTCACCTAAACTGGGGTTATAAATTCTAGTAATTGATGCCTTCGCTTAAAGCGAAGGCATCAATTGGGGGTTTAAATATATTTTTGTACTAGAAAAATATTAGTTCTTTGTCAAAAACAGTGGAATAAAATTTAAATGTGTTCCCATTAAACAGGTCTGCGATTGGGGACGGCCTAGCCTGCCTGCCGGCAGGCAGGCTATTATTTGGATAGGGAAGCCAATATTTTTTTTGTAGAACCATTCATAAATTGCTAGCCAAGCAATTCGCAGCGTGTTGCAATAACAAAGTTAAACCACCAACCGTGGTTGCCACGCCTTGAATTGCGCAATAAAAAATTTATTGAGCTTACTAGGCAAATCATAGCAAGCCTTGCCTGCCTGCCGGTAGGCAGGATTTTTTGTTTATTTTTCATCAAGGAAAAAGAAAAAAATAAATGCCTATTATTTTAATGAAATTATTTATCTACACATAATGGCTAAGAGCCCTAAGTTTTTAATAACGAGAGTTATATGCGACTGATAAGGCGTTAACGATGGCAGCGGCATCCTTTTTGGCTTTTTCTGCCAAAAAGATAAAGCGTACAGCGTGTTACCTTGCCTGCCGGCAGGCAGGAAACGCCCAAATTATAATCTAAACCTATAAAAATCAAATGATATTAATCCAACTCAGGATATTAAAACATTCCCCAATTATTATATTTTCATTTAAAATAACATTTTATACTGATAGCAAAAAAAATATTACCAAATCCTTATTTTGTAACAAGACTTTTATAATTTAGTGCTATGGAAGAACCAATAAACGAAAACCAATTAAACATTGAGTTAAGCGAAGAAATAGCCGAAGGCACTTACGCTAACTTAGCCATTATTACACATTCTAACAGCGAGTTTATAATAGATTTTGTTAGAATAATGCCCGGTACACCAAAGTCTAAAGTTAAAAGCAGAATTATTTTAACACCCGACCACGCCAAAAGATTGCTACACGCTTTAGAAGATAATATTGCAAAATTTGAAAGCGCAAACGGCACAATAAGCGGAGGTAACTCTAACAATGGTATGCCATTTAATTTTGGAGGCCCAACTGCTCAAGCGTAATAAAATTATTGTGGTAAAAAAGCACCTCAGTAAAATATTAAAAGGGAATAACCAAACTAGCGAAGAAGCTAATTGGGGTTACAAACTTCATATTAAGCAAATTGGCAATGTTTGGCACAGCAAAAAATACAACGATTTTGGTTTAGAGCGCCTATTTAGGCTTACAATATCGGCCTTAATGTTTATTTATCCGGGTATTTTAATTGAAACCATACTTAATTCTAAAACCTACCTAAACAGAAAATTAGCAGCCGAATTTTACATAGTTTTTAAAACACTTTTTCCATTATTTATTTTAGTTAATGGTTGGTATAATAACGGGTTTATTTATTATTTAAACATTTACTTATTAACCGAAACTTACGTTTACCTTTTTAGCAAAATATTTTTAGCCGAACACCACGCCAAAACTTCTAATAAGCGTACATTATTACTACTTATATTTAATTTTATAGAATCGGGTTTATCTTTTGCAGTAATTTATATGGCAGGTAATTACTTAAACGCCCCCTTAAATAGCGCAGTAGATGCTATTTATTTCTCTACTGTAACAAGTGCAACTGTAGGCTACGGCGATTATTATCCAATAACTCAGCTTGGGAAATTAATTACTTTATCACAAGTTTTATGCTCGGTGGCATTTATTGTATTATTTTTTAATTTCTTTTCGGGCGCAACTACACAAAAAACAGAAGAAAGTATGGTTGATAGCTGAGGCTTATTTTGGGTGTAAAAAAAGTTTGATTATTGTATACAGCCATATTAAAAAAAATCATTAGCTAGTTGAACCTACCTATGCGAAATTCAACTAAAATTATTCAAAATCAATTCTTTTGTGGTACTATGATGATGCCTTATATGGTAGATAGTAAAAAAGAGCATCTCTCGAGCCGAAATTTTACCCAACACAGGATGCGGACAATTATAAGTATCTAAATCTTCATCAGACCACAACATTAGCGCTTTAACCATATCGCTTATAATTACCTGCCCTTTTAAAATTAAATCTTGGGTATTTTTGGAGCTAAAATCAGGGGTAAAAGTTATGGTACTTTTAATACCTGTTTTTAAAGTCTGATTAAGTTTTAAGGTAAAAGTAGCCATAGTTACATCTCCTTTGCTCGTTAGCCCAAAAATCAATTGTATTTTTTCTTTTGGCAATAAAAAATATTTGTTTAGTTGGGTTAAACTTAAGTTTATATGGTCTATATTTTGGTTTACGCTCCAATTATGGTTTATACACAGGTTGGCATTGGAGTAAGCTAAATTTTTAACATCGGAGGCAAACAAGGTATATGCTTCACTTATTTGTTGGCTTAAATCAAATTTATTCATTTTTTGGGATTTAAAAACTCGTTTGTAAAATGCTGGTTATGTTTGGGTTTGTTAAATTTATTACTGTTAAATTCTTTCGATTTTCCTATTGGGATGCTTAACGGCAACCAAGCATTGGCGCACACCATTTTTCCAATAAAAACCATTTGTCCAATATGGTAAGGATAATGCGCTAGCTGCCTATTTATGGCTTGAGTAACGGTTTGCCCCATATTTCTGATATAAATTGTTTTTGATAAATCGGCTGATTCTAAAGTATTTAAAGCGTTAAATAAACAAGCCCATCCTTGCTCCCAAAGCAAAAGCAAATTGGGTTTTAACGTAATAAAAGCTATAAATTCTTCATCCCTATTGCGCCAATCTTTTTCGCCATCGGTAGTTAAAAAATTTGTAAACCTCGATAACATATTGCCACTTAAATGCTGTATAATAATGGCAATGCTATTAATTGTGGGGTTGGGTTGCCAAAAAAGTTTATCATCGGGTAGTTGGCTTATTGTTTTATCCCCCAGCATTTTATAATATTTAAATTGCTGTTTTACGTCTTCTAAATAATTATCCATTTTACTTGTGTTTATTTGTTTCGTATTTATTGAAATTTAGATTTTATTATAAAACACCACTTTCCAGTTCTTCTAAATAAATAAAAACAGGCGCTTTTACACCAGCGTCAATTCTAATTTCAGGGCTAACGCATTTAAAAAAGCCCTAAAACCAACTCTCTAAAATCGTCGTTTAAGCAAGCAGACTCTCTTTTTTTGGGTTTAGTCAATACCACAT
>REAS01000003.1 GCA_004294495.1 Sphingobacteriales bacterium | reverse complement strand
ACCCCCTATATACTACTTAAAAATACAACAAAAAGCGCATATAAAAAAATCATTTTTGATTAAAATATCGTGTACTTTTGCTTAAGTAAACGACATTGTTGTGCAAATAGTAAATTTAAAAATGAGTTTGGTAAGGGCAAAAAAACATTTAGGGCAGCATTTTTTAACCGATAAAAACATTGCGCAAAAAATTGTAAACAGCCTACAATCTACCAACTTGTACAATAAAGTGTTAGAAGTTGGGCCGGGTATGGGCATACTATCCGATTTTTTATTGCAAAAAACCGAATTTGAAACTTATTTAATTGATATTGATACCGAATCGTTTTTATATCTTCAAAAACAATATCCCACCCTTGGCGATAAATTAATAAACGATGATTTTTTAGCACTTAACTTTAAATCGGTTTTTTCGGCTGCTTTTGCTATAATTGGTAATTTCCCATACAATATATCGTCACAAATATTATTTAAAATTTTAGATAATTACCAGCAAGTGCCCGAGGTGGTAGGTATGTTTCAAAAAGAAGTTGCCGAGCGTATTGTGGCCAAACCGGGCAGTAAACAATATGGTATTTTAAGTGTTTTTTTGCAGGCATACTACAAATGCGAATATTTATTTACAGTAAAAGCAGGTGTTTTTAATCCTCCACCAAAAATATTGTCGGCTGTCATACGGTTAAGCCGAAACGAAGTGATGGAGTTAAATTGTAACCAAAAACTATTTTGGCAAGTAGTAAAAGCAGGATTTAACCAACGCCGTAAAACGTTAAGCAATGCGCTACAATCTATAATTGCAAAAGAAAATCAAGACGAACAACCCGTTTGGACTTTAAGAGCCGAGCAATTGAGCGTTGCCGATTTTGTGGCTCTTACCCAAACCATTACCCTAACCCGTGTATGAACAAACTTAAAATTTTAATTGCCGATGAACTGCATCCTGCCTTTAAACAAGGAGCTGAGGATTTAGGTTTTGATGTTACCGATGCCCCAAATATTACTCGAGCCGAAACGCTTAATTGTATTGCTGATTTTGATGGGATAGCCATACGCACCAAGTTTAAAATTGATAAAGAGCTATTTGATGCCGCCCAAAACCTAAAATTTGTTGCCCGGGCTGGTGCAGGTATGGATAATATTGATGTGGCCATTGCCAACCAACGTAACATAAAACTAATAAACGCACCAGAAGGCAATTGCGATGCCGTTGGCGAACACGCCATAGGTTTGCTGCTTTCGCTGATGAATAACTTACGCCAAGCCGATGCCCAAATTAGAAATGGCGTTTGGGATAGAGAAGGCAACCGTGGTTACGAGCTTAAGGGCAAAACCGTGGGTATTATTGGTTACGGCCATACCGGCCAAGCTTTTGCGCAAAAAATTAAAGGTTTTGGCGTAAATATTATAGCTTACGATAAGTACAAATACCGTTATAGCGATGAATTTGTAGCCGAAAACAGTATGGAGCAAATTGTAAAATATGCCGATGTTTTAAGCCTGCATATTCCGCTTACGCGAGAAACCAAACAAATGGTTGATGACGAATACTTACTGCATTTTAAAAAACCAATTTTCTTTTTAAACGCTTCACGCGGAGAAATTGTAAACACACTAGCCGTACTTAACGCTATAAAAAGTGGTAAAATTTTGGGTGCAGGCTTGGATGTTTTAGAGGTAGAAAAGCATCCCGCCTTAGCGGAACAACCTTTTTACAATGAATTAATAAACTGCTCTAAAGTGCTTTTAACTCCACACGTTGCGGGTTGGACTTTTGACTCGTACCGAAAAATATCGGAAGTGTTGGTAGAGAAATTAAAAAATTTGGATTTATAAAAACAAAACATTTATCTTCGTATTCACATTTTAGCAAGACTATGTATGCAAAAGCACATATAGTCTTGTTTGTTTTTTAGGGCTTGGCCAAACGCCGGGCTTTTTTATTCATTAAGCAATTGACTTATTATGACAGATGTAGCGTATTTTACTAAAGAAGGATTAGAAAATTTAAAGCAAGAATTATATTACCTTAAAGGCGAAGGCCGCAAAAAAATATCGGCAGCTATTGCCGAAGCGAGGGATAAAGGCGATTTGTCGGAAAATGCCGAGTACGATGCCGCAAAAGAAGCACAAGGGCATCACGAAGCAAAAATATCGAAGCTTACCAACACGTATGCAAATGCGAGGTTAATAGACGAATCTAAACTTGATACTTCTAAAGTTTTGGCACTATCAATAGTGAAAATTAAAAACACGAACAACGGTGCAACCATGACTTACCAATTGGTAGCAGAAAACGAAGCGGATGTAAAAACAGGTAAAATATCTATAAAATCGCCTATTGCAAAAGGATTGTTGGGCAAAAAAGTAGGGGATAATATTGAAATTGTTGTTCCTGCTGGCGCAATGATTTTTGAGATATTGGAGATTAGTAGGTAGTTTTTTTTTGTGGGGGTAAATAGTTAGCGGGGAGTAAAGAGTTGTAAAATAGGGAATATCTGCCGTTCTTAGTTGCAAACTAAGTCATAGTAAGCAATTGGATTTGTATGTTGTAGGTATGCAATTAACTGTAACTTAAATTTATAAAATGGGATTTTGCCTATTATCCCACATAAATAAAATAATGATTTCGGTATCTGTTACTTGGTAATAAAAAGCGCATTGCTTGCTTATATTACCTACCCTAATATTTTGGCTGTACAACGACGCTTTAAATATATAGGGTTGCTTAGCAACCTTATCAAATGTGTTAAAGCATTTATTTAAAAAATTTTCTGCGTGTTTTAAACTCCATTTTTGTTCAATAAAAAGCGAAATTGAAACCAACATTTCGGTGGCTTCATCTGTAAAAACAAGTTTTAAGCCCACCTGTTGGCCAATATTTCTTTTACCTCTATAACTGATTTAATTTTACCCAATTTTGTTTGTTCAATACCTTTTTTAATACCATCAATTACGTAAGGTGGTAACAAATCTGTAATACCACTACTCATATTTAATGCAGTTTTGCCCGCATTGCTTTCTTTTGGTTTTGAGATTATTCCGTTCATATAACAAATTTAAAATTTAAATATCTTAGATTCAAATAATAAATGCAACTTTCCAAATTTGGAATTTCAGGTATAAGCGAATAATATTTTTCAGAAAGCAGAGAAAGAAATAAATTCTTATCATTTATAAGTTTTTTAAAACCTTACAGGTTTCTTTTAAAATGTTTAGTTTCGAATTATTATATTAAAAATAAATTGTGTTAATCGGTGTAATGTATCAGCAATAAAATTGGTATTTACTTTTCATCAAACCACCTAAAATAAAAAATAGACTAAATTTTAAACCCCAAAAAAAACCTATGCCAAGCATTTTCACTAAAATAATTTCGGGCGAAATACCCGCCCATAAAGTTGCCGAAACAACAGATTTTTTAGCTTTTTTAGATATTAACCCTTTACGTTTAGGTCACGTTTTGGTTATCCCAAAAACAGAAATAGATTATATTTTTGATATTGAAGATGACCTTTATATTAAAATGATGTTGTTTGCTAAAATTGTAGCAAAGGCAATAAAAGTGGCTATACCTTGCATCAAAGTTGGTGTAGCAGTTATTGGCTTAGAGGTGCCACACGCTCATGTGCATCTTATACCTATGAATACTGTTTCGGATATGGATTTTAGCAAAGCCAAGCTAAAACCCACTGAGTTAGAATTAAATGAAATTGCTCTAAAAATTTTAGATGCTATGGCCGAAGTTTCAAAATAACCCTATTAAAAATTAATACATCCTAAAATGTATAAATTTTGTGCGGTGTTATACAGTTTGTTAGTTTTATATCAAAGGCATCAATATCGGTAATTTGGTTTTCGGCATCAAAAAAAGAAACTCCAATTTTTACAACATTGCTTTTGCAGGTAGCCAAAAAGCGGTCGTATATTCCTTTGCCGTAACCTACCCTAAATCCTTGTAAATCGTATGCTAATAAGGGTACAAATACAACATCAATTAGTGTTGGTAAAATTAGGTTGCCGTATAATGGCTCGGGTATGTTGTATTTATTTTTCACTAAAACTGTTTCCTCGGTGTATTGCAAGTGTTGCAAACTATAATCAATAAGATTAGTTTTTGGTATGCATATTTTAAGTTGAGGGTGGTTTTGTGAAAAATAAGTTAGGATTTCAAAAGTGTCAACTTCGTTAAGGTTTTTAATAGGCAAAAAAACACTAACATACACGTAAGTGTTCCAATCAAAGTGTTTTAGCTGGGCTAAAACACTTTTGTTATCTGCCCAATATTGCGGTTTTGTTAACGCTATACGTTTATTTAGGTATAAAGTACGTAATTCTTTTTTAAGCAATATTTTAATTTTAACGAATTTATTTTTTTCTTTTGCCCGAAAACCCGCACCCCAAAGCTCGCAGCCGGTTGCTGGTAAGCCCGAAGCCCGAAAGCTCGCAGCCCGAAAAACCTACTTAACTCTTTCTACGTAAGCACCTGTTGAGGTATCAATTTTAACTTTATCACCTTGGTTTACAAACATGGGTACTTTAATTTCTATACCTGTTTCGGTGGTGGCATATTTTAAAGCATTGGTTGATGTATCTCCTTTTACAGCAGGCTCGGTGTAGGTGATTTCAAGTTCTACAAAATTTGGAGCTTGTGCCATTATAGGTTCATCGCTTTCAAAAGCAATAATCACATTCATACCTTCTTTAATAAAACGAGCAGTAGTGCCAAACAAGCTTTTTGCAATATTGTGTTGCTCAAAACTTACATTATCCATCACTACAAAATAATCGCCGTCTTCGTATAAATATTGGTAATCGTTAGTTTCTACACGGCAAATTTCAACCTCTTCATCAGTACGCATACGTAATTCAACTATTTTACCAGTTTTAATATTACGCATTTTACCTGTATAAAATGCACCGCCTTTGCCTGGTGTGCGGTGAATTAATTCTTCAACAGATACCAACTCATTGTTGTGTCTTAAAATATTTCCAGTTTTAATGTCTGATGCTTTTGCCATTGTATTTTTTTTTTGAAAGGTAAAGGTATTAATATTTAGGTTGAGTAAAATTTTTATGTAAAATAATAGATTTTAAATTTACTAGCCCGCCATTTCTTTCTTTAAAAACACGCCAGTAAAACTTTCTTTACATTTTGTTAAACCCTCGGGTGTGCCAGTAAAAATAATTTTTCCGCCGCCTTTACCACCTTCGGGGCCAAGGTCTATAATATGGTCGGCAACTTTAATTACATCTAAATTATGCTCAATAACCAAAACAGTATTTCCCCTATCAACAATTAAATTTAATACGCCTAGCAACACATTAATATCCTCAAAATGTAACCCTGTGGTGGGTTCATCTAAAATATAAAAAGTATTACCCGTATCTTTTTTTGATAGCTCGGTAGCTAGTTTTACCCGTTGCGCTTCGCCACCCGATAGCGTAACCGACGATTGACCTAAAGTTATATAACCCAAGCCTACATCTTTTAGGGTTTTTATTTTACGATGGATAGATGGAATATTCTCGAAAAAATCTACCGCATCTTCAATGCTCATATCCAACACATCGCTGATAGATTTTCCGCGAAAGCGAACTTCTAACGTTTCGCGATTATACCTTTTGCCTCCACAAGCTTCGCAAGGTACTTGCACATCGGGCAAAAAGTTCATTTCTATCACTTTTAAGCCCGCACCTGTACAAGTTTCGCAGCGGCCACCTTTTACGTTAAACGAAAACCTGCCAGGTTTATAACCACGTATTTTAGACTCGGGTAAGGCCATAAACAGGTTTCGTATATCAGAAAATACGCCAGTGTAGGTTGATGGATTTGAGCGTGGTGTGCGGCCAATTGGGCTTTGGTTTATCTCAATAACTTTATCTATATGTTCTAAACCTTTAATTTCTTTGTGTGGCATTGGGTGTTTTTTTGCCCTAAAAAAATGCTTATTTAGTATTGGATAAAGCGTTTCGCCTATCAAAGTAGATTTTCCACTTCCCGATACGCCTGTAACACAAATAAATTTCCCTAAAGGAAAATCGCAAGAAACATTTTTTAAATTATTACCTGTTACACCTTTAAGCGAAAGTGTTTTACCGTTTCCTTTTCTCCGCTGGGGCGGGATTGTGATGCCCTTTTCGCCGTTTAAGTACGATGCTGTAAGGGTGTGCGATGCCAAAATTTGCGCCGGTGTACCTTCGGCAACTACTGTACCACCGTGTATGCCTGCCGCTGGCCCCATATCTATCACGTAGTCGGCTTCTAAAATCATATCCTTATCGTGTTCTACCACCAAAACGGTGTTGCCTAAATCACGTAAGTTTTTTAATGCGTTAATTAAACGGTCGTTATCTCGTTGGTGCAAACCAATAGAAGGTTCGTCTAAAATATACATCACATTCATTAACTGCGAGCCAATTTGCGTTGCCAAACGTATGCGTTGCGCCTCGCCACCCGAAAGGGTTCGAGCGGTACGGTCTAATGTTAGGTACGATAAACCAACATCTAACAAAAAGCCAATGCGTGAACGTATTTCTTTTAAAATTTCTTTAGCAATGGTATTTTGGCGTTCGTTAAAAGTTTGTTCAACATCATCAAACCATAATTTTAAGGTGTTGATATCCATTGATGCCAAATCAAAAATATTTTTATCGCCTACTTTAAAATGCAACGATTCTTTTTTTAACCTTGCACCATCGCAAACGGGGCAGGTTTTTAAAACCCTAAAATTATCTAAATCGCCAGCTCCGCTATCCCCTTTTTTCTCGCTTTGCTCTTCCAGCATTTTTATAATACCATCAAACTGAATAGAGTAGTTTTGTACGTTCCATTTGTTGTATTCTACGGGTACACTCACCAAATCGGGCACACCGTGAAGCAAAATATCAATAGCCTCGGGTGCCAATTTTTCTATGGGATTTGATAGCGAGAAATTATATTTTTTACCCAATGCTTTAATAACCTGAAAAATCCAAACGTCTCGGTATTCGCCCAGTGGTGCTAAACCGCCGTTTATAATACTTAGTTTACGGTCGGGTATTACCGATTCTTCATCCACATCAAACACAAAACCCAAGCCATCGCACTCGGGGCAGGCGCCATAAGGCGAGTTAAACGAAAACGTGTTGGGCTGCGGCTCATCGTACGATACGCCTGTGGTGGGGCACATTAAAAATTTAGAAAAATGGAATGCATTATTCTCTTTATCAGATACTTTAATAATACCTTTCGCCATTTTTAAGGCCGATTGTATGGAGGTTTGTAAGCGACTTTTATCCTTTTCGGATACAATTAACCTATCTACCACGGTTTCAATATCGTGTATTTTGTAACGGTCGAGCTGCATTTTAGGGGTAACATCTACAATTTCGCCATCAACACGTACCTTTAAATATCCTTGTTTACGTATTTGTTCAAAAAGTTCGCGGTAATGCCCTTTACGGCCTTTAATAACGGGAGCTAAAATGTTTACTGCAGCGCCATCAAACTTTTTAAGTACCTCGTTTACAATTTGAACTTCGCTCATTTTAATCATCAACTCGCCAGTGTTGTACGAGTAGGCATTGCCTGTACGGGCAAAAAGCAGACGCATAAAATCGTAAATTTCGGTAATGGTACCCACGGTTGAGCGGGGATTTTTAGAAGTTGTTTTTTGTTCGATAGCTATTACTGGGCTAAGGCCCGATACCTTATCAACATCTGGACGCTCCATACCGCCCATAAACTGGCGAGAGTAAGCCGAAAATGTTTCCATATACCGCCTTTGCCCTTCGGCATAAATGGTATCGAAAGCTAAAGAAGATTTTCCTGAGCCGCTTAAACCTGTAATAACCACCAGTTTATTTCGAGGGAACGAAATATCTATATTTTTTAAGTTGTGCACCCTTGCACCGTAAACTTCTACTGCGGTTTGTTCGCCTAAATCAATATTATTTTCGTTCATAAAAACAGTAATAGTTTTTTAACACGGTTGGGTGTAAATTGTTATCCCGATAAATCGGTTTTTTTTTGCAAAAATAGGCAAAATGGCGGGATAGTTTAGAATATGTTTGATTTATAGCTTCGGGCAACGGGCTTCGGGCTGCTGTGTGTTAATAAAAGAAGACATCGCTTGGAGCGATGGCTTCCTATGCGAGGGGTTTTTCTGTTATTTATTTTGAGTAGTTGTTAAAACTTTGGAAGTTTAGGTCTTTAAAAATTTTGGGACAGTGAATACCTAAATCAGACATTTCAAAGTTTTTACTTTCTTCTTTTTTGCGTTAGGCAATTTTGGAAACTAAGCAAAAGGAGTTTTTTTTTTACTCTATTTCGTATTTATAAAAATGTGGCTTTTAATAAAACAGAAAGTAGTTTTATTGTTTTTCTTGCTTTTCGATTTGTTTTGCAATTGTAATTTCTTTGCTTTTATGATAAATTGTATTTTGTTTAAAAAGATGATTAAATAAAAAAAGGTTACAGTATTTAAACCATCACCTTTTTAAAATACAAATTTTATTTAAAAACCTTAAGGTTGGTAAGCCAACCACCTTGTGTCACGTATTTTGTACCCGTACTTTTGTGGGTGCTCAATAATTTCTTTCATTGATATTATGCTATATACGTAAGCAGCAGTTTCTCGGTTTAATTTAAGTTTAAAATAGTTGGCTTGTTTTTGTAATTTCATCTGTCTAATTATTTGGCCTTCGCCAGCGTTATAAGCGGCGGCAACTAAGGTCCAACTTCCAAAGATTTTATGCAGACTTTTAAAATATTTTGCGGCTGCAATGGTTGATAAATGTATGTTAAACCGTTCATCAACATCGCCATTAACTTTTAAGCCAAAATCTCGGCCTGTTTGTGGCATAAATTGCCAAAGGCCTGCAGCACCGCGAGGAGAATAAATATTGGTTGTTAAACCAGTTTCAACTAAAGGAATATATTTAAAATCTTCGGGGATGCCGTATTTTTTTAAAATGGGTTCTATAACGGCAAACCATTTTTGTGCTCGGTAATGTAATTTATGGGTTTGAAGATTATTAAATGAATTAGCTTTTAAAACCTTTTTCATTTTAAAATCTACTCTTTTGTTTCCTGATGGGATGTTTTCGGATGCAAAACTTAGCTTTTTAGGCTCGGGTTTTACAATTAATGGGCTATAAACTTGTGGCGTATATGGCGCCTTTAAAGATAGGGTTTGTTTTTTTGGCTGATTGTAAAGATTAATTTTTACCAACACAAACAGCATGAGCAGTTTAGCGGTAATTATTAGTTTGCTTTTTGTCATTCCTTTGTTTTTTGTGAACAATTGTAAAACCGTATAATTAAATGCGTTTTACGTTAATTTTAATATTTGCTTCGGGCTTTTTTTTAACAAAAATCGCACCAATAACAAATATGTATTGCAAATGTAGTGTTTATGTTTCACATTATCAAATACTTATGTAAATAGAGGTAAAATGTGCCTTTAAATTGTTCCTTAACTCCGCAGACCGGCATAAAAAAGGAAGAGAAAAAGTCAGTAAATCAATGATTTAAAGACTTTTTTCTTCCTTAAAATTTCACTATATTCG
>REAS01000002.1 GCA_004294495.1 Sphingobacteriales bacterium | reverse complement strand
GATTAAACAGAAAAAACCCTCGAAATCACAAACCTAAAAAATTGTACAATATGGTGTATAAAAGAATATAGATATTGCTTAAGTAAACGACATTGATACCTATACCCATATTAATATCGGCAAAGCCTTGCAATTGCGTCATTAAATAACCACTAAACGCTGTTAATGCGTTGGCAATGGCGAGGCCAATAATTTTCATTGTATCGGTATTTACACCTAGGGCTCTAATCATAGTTTGGCTTCTGCCGGTTGCCCGCATAGCCAAACCAAAATCGGATTTCAATAAATAACTTATCGTAATTAACAAAATAAAAATTAAGCATCCCACTATTAAGAAAGTATTTTGAGTGGGGTTTTGAAATATATTATACACCGTAAACAGCGTTGGGTAATTAATAAGTGGCAAATTAGACTGTCCTAAAATTGTTAAATTTATAGAGTATAAAGCCGTCATTACCAAAATACCAGCCAATAAGGCGTTTACTTTTAGTTTAGTATGTATTAAACCTGTAACCGCACCTGCTAGTGCACCACTTAAAATAACTAAACCTGCAATTGCAAAACCGTTATAACTTTGGCTGATGAAAATACCAGAAATTACACCCCCTAAAGTATAAGTGCCATCGGTAGAAATATCGGGAATATTGAATATTTTCATGGAAATAAATATACCAAAAGCCATTGCCGAAAGGCATAAACCTTGTAAAATTGCGCTGAGGTAAAAATCCATTTATTTTACTGGTTCAAAATTTTCGGGAAAAGTAAATCCATATTTTTTTGCAGTTTTGGGATTATATACACGTTTTCTCACCTTTACCATTTCGGGCTTTAAGCCATCGGTTTTACCTGATTTTAAAAATATTGCGGCTTGTAAACCAGCCTGATACCCCCATTGGTACATATCTGCTCCAAAAGCTGCCAAAGCACCACGTTTAACCAAACCCGCTTCGCTGGTAAAAATGGGGATATTTTTTTTATTGCAGTTTTTTAGAATAGTCTCGAAAGATGAAAACACGGTATTATCGGGATTAGCAAAAAAACAATCTAAATCTTTGCTCAATAAAAACTGGGTAACCAATTGGGCATCGGCCGATGTATTTACAGGGGCCGCAACTATTACGGCATTGTATTTTGTTGCTAAAGCATTTATTCGAGCTAGCGCATCAACCGACTGAGGCTCGGCTTGGTTGTAAACCATACCTATGCGTAACTTACCAAATTTAGGTTTTATTAAGGTTGGGATAATGCTGAAAGAAGAATCTATATAATTTAAATCTTCGGCTACACCAAAAAGATTTGGAGGAATTTCTCCGTTTTTACCTTCAATTTTCATCAGTTTTGGAGTTGGTGCAACCATCATAAAAATAGGTAAATTTTTGGTTTTTTGTATCGCCGTAAGGGTAGCCAGCGTTGTTGAAGTTGCCAGTAAAGTTACGTTTTCACTTACAAAATAATTTACAATTTGCCCTAATGTTGGAATACTTCCTTGGGCGTTTTTGTATATAATTTGTATGTTTTTAGCATCGATAAAGCCATTTTTTGCTAAAGCTGATACAAAACCTGCTTTAGCTTGGGCTATTGTTGCATCTTCAAAGGCATCAACATAGCCAATTTGTGGCAGTGTATTTTTAGAGTTTTGATTGCAAGCAAAACATACTAAAGATAAAATTAAAAGCTTGTAATAACGCATATTTTAAAATTAGAAAAAAAGTTTGAAATGTGGGTGTGCTGTTTCAAAAATTTCAACAAAATAATTTTTGTTTGGTTTTAACCTGAGTTAAATTATTAAGCTATAGTATAATTAGCTGTAAACCAATGTGATTTACAGTTTTAAAGCGTTAACGCAAGAAATAGTTTATAATCTTGATAAACAATAAATTATATGAGAATTAACATTCGAACTCAGTTTTCTAGGATAAAAAAATTTAAATAGTACAACATAAAATTTTACAATTTAAGCAATTTACTGTAAATTATTTTCACTGAAAAAATACAAGTTGGATTAAACCTCTTTAAAAGAATTTATTTTTATTGGTTTTTCAACAACTATACTACGTTTAGATAAATCGATACTTGCATTTAACTCAAATCCTACCAAAATAATTATAGAGTTTAGGTACAGCCAAATCATTAACACTAAAAGTGTACCTATAGAACCATAAAGTTTATTATAATTTCCAAAATTGTTAATGTAATAGCTAAACCCAATTGATGTTACAATTGCTAAAATTGTGGCTAACCAAGCACCTGCACTAAACATTTTCCATTTTTTTGGGTTGGCTGGGCCGTAACGATACAACAGCGATATGGTAGTAAAATATACTCCAATTATTATTACCCACCGGCAAAGTGCAATTAAATATAACCAAAAATTAGAATCGTTAAAACGTAGTGTTGATTTTACAGAATTTATGATAAACTCACCTATAACCATAACGCCTACTCCTAATATCAATCCAAAAGCAGTTAATAAAGTTAAATTTAAGGCTACTAAACGTTGTTTAAGCCATGTTCTGGTTTCGGAAATTACCGACGACTTGTTAAATGCTTGCATTAAGGTGTGCGTACCATTGGTAGAAAAAAACAAGGCCAATATAAAACCAACTGAAAGTAACTGGCCATTTTGGTTTTTTACAATATCAACAAATGTACTTTCGAAGGCTAAAAATGCACTTTTTGGGAGCAGTAAAGCAATAAAATTCATTAACTGATTTTGAAAATTTTGTATGGGTATGTAAGGTATTAAAGTAAATAAAAATATTATCGACGGAAAAATAGCCATCATAAAATTATAAGATAAAGAAGATGCTTTGTTAACTAAAGATTCTTTTTGTATTTCTTTAACAAAGAAAACAATAACTGTATAAAGGGGCAGCGGGGCAAAACCTGGCAAAACAATGTATTTTGTCCACAATAAAAAATACCTGTAAAATTTAAAACGTTTTAAAAAATGGTGTACACTTTTCATGTTTTAAATTTAATCAAAAAAAGTATTCATTTCCTTCAAAAAATTAGCTGGCGGTAGGCAAGGTTTATTTTTTTCGATATTAAAAAACACCAAAGTGGTTTCACCTGTGTTAATCAATTCGTTTTTTTCGTTAAAAAGTTCGTAATTAAAAACTATACGCACCGATGGTTTTTGCAGTATAGTAACTTTAATCTTAATATTTTCATCGTACAAAGCAGGTTTTAAATATTTAGTTTTTAACTCGGCAACGGGTAGCATAATTCCATTTTTTTCCATCGAGCTGTACGTCATACCTAAACTACGCAACATTTCGGTACGGGCAACCTCATAAAAAGCGGCGTAGTTGCCGTAATACATATAACCCATTTGGTCGGTTTCGGCGTAGCGTACGCGTATATGTGTTTCAAAAACAAACATTTATTTTTTTATATTTCTATCGTTAAGTGCCTGTTGAAATTTTTTAGCGTTTATTAAATGTTGCCCAACATTTGAAGCAAAATTATGATAGCCCGAAAAATCTTCTTTGGCGCACATATAAATGTAATTATGGTTTTCGTGATTCAAAACCGCATCAATTGCTTTTATTGATGGCATTGTTATAGGGCCTGGGGGCAAGCCAATATTTAAATAGGTATTATATGGCGATGGTGTTCGTAAATGCCTGTTTAATACTCGCCTAATGGTAAAATCGTTATTGGCAAAAATTACGGTTGGGTCGGCTTCTAATTTTATTCCTTTTTGCAATCTGTTTAAATATAAGCCAGCTATGGTTGGCATTTCTTTATCCATTAAGGCTTCACTATCTACAATTGACGCTAAAATACTAGCCTGTTGTGCCGTAAGTTTTAAATCTGAGGCTTTTTTTAATCTTTCGGCGTTCCAAAATTTGGTGTATTCTTTGTGCATCCTACCAAAAAAACTTTGTGCATTGGTGTTCCAAAACATTTGGTATTGGTTTGGAACAAACATGGTATACACATTATCGGTTGTGAAGCCATATTGGGCTACAAAAGCGGTGGAATCTAATAATTTTAAAAGTGAGACCGAATCGCACTCAATTTTTTGGGTTACCAACCCCACAAAATTTTGTTTTAGCCTTACGTTTTGGAAACTAATATTTACCGCTTCTTGGTTGCCAGCCAATAACATATTTAAAATTTGCCTGTTATTTTGGTTTGTTTTAATACCATATTTACCAGGTTTAAACCTCAAATTTAAATTTCTTTCTTTTGCCAAATCAAAAAAACTATTTTGGTTTTTTAAAAAATTTGTTTTGGTTATACTATCAACAACTTGTTGGTAATTTGCATTTGTTGGTATGTACAAATACAGTTTTGTTGTGTTTTTGGTGTTTGTGGCAATATATCTGTTATAAAGTTTATAACCTTCGTAGCCACCTTTAATAGCTAGTATAATAAAAACAATTAAGAAAGATATTTTTGCGTACTTTTTTAACATAAATAGATTTGTTTTTAATTTAAAATTCCTTAAAAATAGAAATTCTATTTTACTCTTTTTGTAATTTAACTATACCGCCCAAAAGGTTTTTAACATTTAGGTAGCCAGCATTTTGTAACATAACTTTAGCAGTTTTGCTGCGCAAACCATGCTGGCAAAGCACAATAATTTCGTCATTAATATGATAATCAAAATCATCATCAGCTAATAAAACAGGTATTTTGCCTAATGGAATATTTGTACCACCAATATTAAAAGTATGAAACTCTAAAGGCTCTCGAACATCAATAATATGAAGCAATTTATCAGCTTTTAAAGCTTCATTAAACTCTAAACTAGAAATATCGGCCATGTGATTTTATTTATTTGATAAAACTAGGTTTATTTTTGTGCCCATAATTGTTTTTACTAACGAATCTTTAACACCAGGGTTTTGTGATACAATTACTGCCGATAAGGTATCTTGTACTTCTCCTTCGTAGGTTACCATACCCAAATTTAAAGATGCACCTTTTATAGAAAACATAGCTTCGCTTAATGTTAAACCAACTAAATTGGGCACTTCTACTTGTTCAGCTCCCATCCCATCGCCTAAAACCAAATTTATTCTAGAGCCTTTTGGTATTTTTTGCCCGATTTTAACACCTTGGTCTGCAAGCGAAAATGCCAAAACAGCATCTCGGGCTATATCATTTTTATAAATTGTATCGCCTACTTTTAAGCCATAATTCTCTAAAATTGCACTTGCTTCTCTAAAAGTTTTATCCTCAATATCCGGAAAACTTACATCGGGTGTTAACGATGAAACAATGGATAAATAAATAATACGGTTAATTTTCACTTGCGTATTTGCATCGGGGTCTTGTTCTAATACGGTACCTGGTTTTTTATCTACTACAAACACCGAATCTATTTGGTAACTAAAACCTTCGGCCTCTAAAATATCAATTGCATTTGCAATATTTAGCCCTTTTAAATTTGGTACTGCTAGCCCTTCGCCGTGGCGAGTGTAAAACCTTAGGCTAACTGCTATCATAATAATTAGCAAAAAAATTGATACTATGGCAATTAAAAGCTGCTTTCTAAAATCGGGCGTAACTAAATATTTAAAAAAATTTTGCATTGTTTAGCAGTTATTGTGTTGTTATATATCTAAGGACAAACAAAAATTTTTAATAATTATTACAATTAAAAAAAATAATTAATTGGCTGAAACTATATTTTTATTGAAAAAATTGCAGATTTAACTTTAAAAAATACCAATATTATTCTATCCTTTTTAAACCAAATTTCTCTATTTTGCTATACAAATGGCTTCGCTGAATATCTATGTCTTCTGCAGTTTTAGAAACATTCCAAGCATTTTTATCTAGTTTAAATTTAATAAACTCTTTTTCAGCATAATCTTTATAATCTTGAAAGGTTGCAAATTTACCTAAATCGTTATTTTGCAAAATTTTATCAGAATTTTCTGGATTATAAATACTGCCAATTGGGTTTGCGTAAGCTTTAACGTCGGTATCGGTAATGGTTTTATCACCTAAAATAATTAGTCGCTCTACCACGTTTCTTAACTCTCTTATGTTACCCGACCATGGTAGATTTTCCAAAGCTTCAATTGCACTTTCGCTAAAGCTTTTAATCGGCATACCATAATCAGTACAAATTTCTTTACAAAAACTATTGGTAATTAAGCCAATATCGCTACTACGCTCGGCCAAGGTTGGTACGTGAATGTGTATTACATTTAGCCTATGGTATAAATCCATTCTAAAATTTCCTTCCTCAATTTCTTTCAGTAAATCTTTATTAGTTGCTGCAATTACACGTACGTTAACCTCTATTTCTTTTTCGCCACCAACTCTAGTAATTTTATTTTCTTGTAAAGCCCTCAAAACTTTGGCTTGGGCCGATTGGCTCATATCTCCAATTTCATCTAAAAAAATGGTTCCTCCGTTAGCTTGTTCAAACTTTCCAATACGTTGTTTTATAGCCGATGTAAAAGACCCTTTCTCATGTCCAAAAAGTTCGGATTCTATTAACTCCGAAGGAATTGCAGCACAGTTTACTTCAATAAACGGACCTGCCGTTCTAGCCGATTTGCCGTGTAACAAACAAGCAACTAACTCTTTACCACTACCATTTGCCCCAGTAATTAACACACGAGCATCTGTAGGCGCAACCCTATCAATAATTTCCCTGATTTTTAAAATACTTGGCGATTGGCCAAGCATATCTTTACACTTAGTTTTGCTTATTTTTTGTTTTAAAACCTTTGTTTCGGTAACTAAAAAGCTATTATTTAACGCGTTTCTAACTGTTATAAGTAACCTGTTTAAATCGGGTGGTTTTTGTATAAAATCAAAAGCTCCTTTTTTTGAAGCCTCAATCGCAATTTCAATAGAACCGTGTCCCGATACCATAATGAAAGGTAAATCGGGTTTAGTAGCCATGCTCGAAACCAACACATCCATACCATCCATTGCGTTCATTTGCACATCGCATAAAACTAAATCGAAATTGCCTTTCTTAATAAGCTCTAAACCCTCAATACCGTTATCAACATCTTCTACAATGTAACTTTCGTATTCTAGAATTTCGCGAAGTGTATTGCGTACCGCTCTGTTATCATCAATAATTAAAATATTCGACATATGTATTTAAGGTAAATTTTAAATCAATTATTTTAATTAAGTCCTTATCATTTTTAGATAAGGACTTAAAAAAAAGCAAATCTATAAGCCGGGTTCTGTAAATCCGCTTAAAGCGAAAACCACTATCATTTATCTAGCCATACCGTTGCCGGGATATGATCTATCGACCTACCCGTTACGACAGTGTTGTTAAACACATTGGTTCGAAGCAAAACCAGATTCGTAACATATTTGGTCTTTCAACTCCTGAGGTTTACCACGATGCATGTCACCATACAAAGTCGTGAGCTCTTACCTCGCGTTTTCACCCTTACCACGCCGTAACGTAGCGGTTTATTTTCTGTAGCACTTGCTGTACCCTGTTTTATTAAGGCCCTTCCCGTTAGGAAGCAGGATGCTCTATGTTGCCCGGACTTTCCTCTCTCTCGAAATTTATCGAAACAGCGATAGTGCAATTTGCTTTACAAAGTTAGATAAATTACCTACACTTTTTCAAGTGATTTTCTATTTCGGAAACATCGTACAAACCTTGCTTGTTACCAAACGAATTTGTGACATAAGTTAGCAATTTAGCTAAATCTATTGGTACTAAATTGGTGTTTGCGGGCATTTTAAAGTTGTAGGTTTGCCCATTAATTTTTATGGTATCGGCAATACCATAAGTTACTATACAAGCCAACTGGCTGCGGTTTTTTCTCAAAAATGATGTATCGGTTAATGGCGGTATTAATTGCGCCAAGCCATCGCCATTTGCCCCATGGCAATTTTGGCAATTTGTTTTGTATAATTGTGCCCCATCGGTAAAGTAGCGGGTGTATTTAACCTTTTCTTCATTTACGCAAGCTGTTAATAATATGGCAATTACCAGTAACGTAAAGCTAAAATAAAGCAATATTTTTCTCAATTTATTTGGTTTGATATTCGTTTAATAAAACCTGCATATCATCAATTAGTTGGTTAACTTGGCCTTCGTTTGTACCATCGTAAGCACCTCTAATGCGTTTATTTTTATCAACTAATAAAAAATAACCACTGTGTACAATGCCACCAGGGGCTGCTTTATCTTCGTAACTTGTACTCATGTAAGCGGTTTTTGCTAAATTATAAACCGTTTCTTTATCTCCAAATAAAAAATACCATTGCATTGAGTTAACACCCAATTTATTAGAGAAATTTTTTAAAACCGGTATGCTATCATGTTTAGGATCAATAGTGTGTGATAAAAATTTAACTTCGGTATTTCCTTTAAATTTTTCGTAAACCCGCAACATTTGCTTCTTCATAATAGGGCAAATAGATGGGCATGAGGTAAAAAAGAAATCGGCAACATAAATTTTATTGTTTAAACTATCGTTATTAATTACTACACTATCTTGGTTTAAAAAACTAAATTTTGGAATAGTTTGATACAGTGTATCAACCACTTCAACACCGTTTATCATTTTTTTTATGGCTTCACGTTCGCCATAAATGGGTAGTTTTTTGTTTGATGATGAGCAGCTTACAAAAACTGCACAAATAGTTAAAACGAAAAATATTTTTTGTTTAAAGGTCATTATTTTTTGTATTGCGCAATAAAATCGTCGCTGTTTTTTAATGCTAAATTAGTTTGGGTCTCTACTTTTTCTATGGCTACTTTTTGTTTATTTAAATAGTCCATAATTTGGTCGTGGGTTTTTGTACCAAAATCGGGATTAAAATTGTTCATCCAAGTCATCATAGCTTCATCGGCTTTTGTTAAATTGGTGTTTAATGTATTTGCTTGTTTATAAAATGCTTCGGTATCTAAGCTTATATTACTACTACTTTGTGCACTAGCTAAAAGTTTGGTTATACTTTCTTTATTTGCCATAATAGTTTCGCCTTTAAGCATTAAAGCATCATGTATTTCTATAATATTTGCTTGTAAAATTTCTTCCGATTCTTTGTTGTTACAGGCTGAAAAAAAGAATATTACGAGCAGTGATAAAAGTATTTTTTTCATGATTTTGGGTTTATTTATTGAGTTATGTTGTTTATTTTTTCACGCAAAGTTGGCAAAGTTTAGGCGTTAAGTTAGAGTTTTTTTTTACTAGCCTAACGCATATTTTTTTCATGTTTTGGGTTTATTTATTGATTTATGCTGTTTATTTTTTCACGCAAAGTTGGCAAAGATTACGCAAAGTTCGCAAAGTTTAGGCGTTAAGTTAGAGTTGTTTTTCTATTTGCCTAACGCATATTTTTTTTATATTTTTTTTTAAATTTTGTTTTAAAATAATTTAAATTAATATTATAAATTGTTGACAATTCTGTGAATTCCATCTTTTAAAATAGGGGTATTAAAATTGATTAACAATCCCAATTTTAAATTTGATAATCTAAGATAGGTTAATGTTTGCGCATAATAAACAGGTGGTAATTTCTCTACAGATTTCAATTCAATTATTACTTTATTTTCAACTATTATATCTATTCTATATCCAATATCTTGTTTTATATTTTTGTACACAAATGGCATGCATACTTGTTGTTTTACATTAAGACCAGCCTCACATAGTTCATAAACTAATGCTGCTTGATATGCCGATTCTAATAAGCCAGGTCCTAAGTTTTTGTGAACCTCTATTGCCACACCAATAATAATATATGATACAATGTCGTTTACTTAAGCAAAAGTACACGATATTTTAATCAAAAATGATTTTTTTATATGCGCTTTTTGTTGTATTTTTAAGTAGTATATAGGG
>REAS01000001.1 GCA_004294495.1 Sphingobacteriales bacterium | reverse complement strand
TACGTATAGTAACATTACGGCTACCAAACACATGTATAGCTCTTCCTCCATTTTTGTAAACCAGATTGTTCTCTACTAAACTTTGGTAAGTAAAATTAGACCCATTCTCGTTATTAAAATCAAAAATAATACCGTTTCCATCTGTTGGGCTACCAGTACTTGCTACGTTAGAAGTTGCTTCGTTTTCATAAATAATATTATTTCTTAAAATGTGGTGAAAGCCAGAATTAGTTTCTCTATTGGCACTTGCAGCAATTGATATTCCGCTGCCGTTTTCGCTAATTTGTGTGCCTTTACAATTGTCGGTAATTAAACAGTTTTCTATAATTATGTTATCCGTTTGGTTTCCCTGTATGCCACTAAAGGGCGCATCATGAACCCAACAATCTTTAACTGTTATACGATTGCTTCCGTCTAAATTCATACCGTGGTAAACGCTTCGTGTATTTGCTTGAAATGTTATTTCTAAACCTTCAATCGTAACCCCTGTACAGTTAACAATGGCAATTGCATGGTATAATGAGTTTGATTCTATTTTTACCGCTCTACGGTTTATGGCTTTTATAGTTATACGGTTGGTGTTTGAACCAACCTTGCCATCAAGTTTAATTTCATCTGGCTCAAAATAATAACCATCGTTAATAAGCAAAATATCGCCAGTGTTTAATTGCGATACTGCATGTTTTACGGTTTTCCAAGCTCCGCCAGAGGAGTTAGATGTACCAGAGTTGGCGTTGTTACCATCGGTACGTACATAAAAAGTTGCTGCAAATGTGCTTGTAAAGCATAGCAAGAATGCATAAAAAAGTAAAAATTTTCTTTTCATTTGGATTAATTGGTTAAATAATAAAATGGCAAGTTTTGGCGCTTGCCTATAATTGGTTTTGATATTGCAATTTGTAATAAAAAGATTACAATATTTACAATTATTTTGGCAAAAAATAATGCTATATTAACATAGTTGTTACGCAACGAATTGTTTTAAAATAGATTTTCAGCTAGAATAAAAATTGATAATAAACAAAAAAGCCTGCTTAGGTTAATTAAGCAGGCTTTTAAGTATAATTTGTTTATTAAAACGTATACCTTATACTTAGTGCGGGCTCTAACCCTAACAAAGCACCGTTTAGCAACTCTAAGCGGGGGTGTAAATCGGCAGTAAGGGAAATAGGTACTTCGGGTATTAGCCATTCAAAACCCAAAATAGCATCCGCACCTAGCATTAGGCCTTTACTGTTATTATTGTTGTTGTTAGATACGCCGCCAACATGAGCGCCAATTCCGTAAAACCACATTAAACCGTCTAAATCAAATGCATCGGCGTGGCGTTGGTAAAAACCCGTTACAACAAAAGCTCCATTACCTATGCCCAAAATACCTTCAACAGCGTTTTGGTCGTCGATATAATGTTTAATGGTTATGCCATTTTGGAAACTTCCAATTCGTAAACCTATACCTGTGCCATATTCTTGAGCTTTAGTTGCGTTTGAAATGAAAAAAATTGCGAAAGCAATAAGAAGGAATTTAACTTGTTTTTTTTGCATAAAGATTTTATTAATTTATGTTGTTTTTTTAATGTTTAACGTTATAAATTTAATAATCTTATGCTGGTTATCTTTAAATTTAGGAGCAAAATATTATTTTAAATAATTTGCTATTTTTATATTATTTAGGTTACAAATTAAATTAGTACACTAAATAGTGCATATACTTATTCACTAAATTTGGTTAAGTTTTGTATATAATATTACTTTTTTTCTACCTTTTCTTTTTATGCCCAACAAATTTCATTTTATAATCGGCTTTAACTAGGCCATTTGTAATATCAATTAGTTTGCCTCTAATTAAGGTTTTGCGTAAAGGGTTTATTTTGTCGGTAAAAAGCTTGCCTATAATATGGTCGTATTCGTGTTGAATTACACGGGCAGCTAGTCCATCAAAAAACTCATGTTGTAGTTCCCAGTTCTCGTTATAATACGTAACTTCAATTTTTGGGTAACGGCTTACATCTTCTCTAATATTAGGTATGCTTAAACAACCCTCGTTAAAATCCCATTTTTCGCCCGTTTCATCTTCAATTATTGGATTTATAAATACTTTTTTAAATCCTTTTAAATTGGGTTCATCTTCCGCAAAAGGATTACAATCAACAATAAAAAGATTAATTGCTAAGCCAATTTGTGGTGCTGCCAAACCTACCCCATTTGCGGCATACATTGTTTCAAACATATTAGCAATTAGCTCCTTAAGTTTGGGATAATTGTTTTCAATATTTTCGCCAACTTTTCTTAAAACCGGGTGGCCGTACGCAACAATGGGTAACTTCATAATGCAAAAATAAAAATCTATTTTAATTTTAACCTTAAATAAATCTTAAATCAACATTCAAAAAAAATAATTTAAAATAGGGCATATAAATATATCTGATTCTTCATCATTTCGTGTAGTTCATTTTTTATATACGCTACAACAAAAAATTAATAGGCATTTTTCAAAGTTCTTTCTCCTTGATGAGAAAAGAACCAAAGAATCAAGGCTTGCTGTGGTTTGTCGGGTATGCTCAATAAATTTTTAAGGGCGCAATTCGAGGCGTGGTAACAAAGTTTCTGCTTTAATAACGTCTGTGCAACACGCTGCGTATGCTTGGTTAGTGCTAAATGTTATTTTCTACATAAAATTTATTGGCCTCCCATTCCAAACAACAGCTAGGCCATCCCCAATCGCAGACCTTTTTATGGGAATACAATTAAATTCTATTCCACTGTTTTTAACTAAGAACCATCTATCTTTAGCATCTAGAAAAAATAACAAAATATGAAAACCACAAAATATATTTTTGCCGCATTAATTCAAATTTTACTTGTTTCATCCGCCTTAGCGCAATACGGCGAGCAAACCTATTGGAATGCCGATGGCACCAAAACTTTAGAAGTAAAAGACGGTAACATCATAGAAATTAATGCTTTAAAAAATGCCGAAGAAACAATTTTAGTAAGCAAAGAAAATCTTAAACCTAAAAACCAACCGTATTTAGAGATAGCAAGGTTTGCATTCTCTAGCGATAAACAAAAAATTTTACTAAACACCAATACCCAAAAAGTTTGGCGTTACGATACCCGTGGCGATTATTGGTTGTACAACCTAGCAACAAAAACGCTTACCCAAATTGGTGCAAATATGCCCAAAGAAAGTTTAATGTTTGCTAAACTATCGGCCGATGGTAGCCAAGTAGCCTTTGTTAGTGGCAATAATATTTACGTACAAAATTTAGAAAATAACCAAACCAAAGCATTAACCACCGATGGTACTTTGCGTTTAATTAACGGTACTTTCGATTGGGTTTACGAAGAAGAATTTGATTGCCGTGATGGTTTTAGGTGGAGCCCCGATGGAAAAAATATTGCCTACTGGCAAATTGACGCCCGCAAAATCAAAAATTATTTGATGATAAATAATACCGACTCGTTATATCCATTTACCACACCAGTAGAGTACCCTGTTGTTGGCCAAGACCCTAGCAGCTGTAAAATTGGAGTGGTTAATGTTGCATCGGGCAAAACAAAATGGATGAATGTGCCAGGCAGTGCCATACAAAATTATATACCCCGTATGGAGTGGGCAAACAATAGCGATGAATTAATTTTACAACAACTCAATCGCCGGCAAAACCAAAGCACAATTATGTTAGTTAATATTGCCAAGGCCGAAGCTAAAACCATTTACCAAGAAACTGATAAAGCCTGGGTTGATGCAAAAAGTGAAGCCATAGGCTGGGATTTTATCAATAACGGAAACGAGTTTATTTGGCAAAGCGAAAAAGATGGCTGGCGACATATTTACGCAATAAACCGAGAAGGAAAAGAACGCTTAATAACTAAAGGTAATTACGATGTAATAAGCGTAGTTGCTGTTAACGAAGCTACTGGTTTATTATATTTTATGGCATCGCCAAATAATGCTTTACAATCTTTTTTATACAAAGTTGCCCTTAACGGGGATGCCGAAGCCGAACGATTAACGCCAGATAACCAAGCGGGCACAAACACTTACGATATTTCGCCTAACGGAAAGTTAGCATTCCAATCTTACTCAAACTCGTACACATATCCCGTATCGGGAGTAGTAGCGTTGCCTGGTCACCAGCAAATAAGTGGAGGCACAAAATCGGCGAATGCCAAAACATTACCTTTTACGCCCGAATTTTTTAGGGTAACTACCGTTGATGGTGTTAGCATAGATGGTTGGATGGTAAAACCCAATAATTTTGATGCCACCAAAAAATACCCCGTTTTATTTTATGTTTATGGCGAACCCGCATCACAAACTGTGAAGGATGTTTTTGGCGTAGGATATAACCGCCTTTATGCTGGCAGTATGGCTAAAGACGGCTACATTTATATATCGGTTGATGGCCGAGGATCGCCTGCACCAAAAGGCCGCGAGTGGCGAAAATCTATTTACCATAATATTGGCAACCTAAATATTAGAGACCAAGCTATGGCAGCCAAAGAAATTTTTAAATGGGGATATATTGATACAACCCGAGTTGCCGTTTGGGGATGGAGTGGCGGTGGGTCTAGCACTTTAAACCTGCTTTTTCAGTACCCCGATGTTTACCAAACTGGTATTTCTATTGCCGCGGTTGATAACCAATTAAATTACGATAACATTTACCAAGAGCGTTATATGGGACTTTTACCGGATGATAAACATTATTTTGTAGATAACTCGCCATTGGCACATGCTAGCAAATTAAAAGGAAATTTGCTGCTTATACACGGCACAGGCGATGATAATGTACATTACAACAACGCAGAACAAATGATAAACGAACTGATAAAACACAATAAACCATTCCAATTAATGACTTACCCAAACCGTACCCACAACATTAGCGAAGGCGAAGGAACTAGCAAACATTTGGCATCAATTTTTACTAAATTTTTAAAAGAGAATTGTGCAATTGGGGCAAGGTAATTGCTTGTTTAACATAAAATTGTAAAATGTTTTTTTAAATATCAATAATAGATGTTTAAACATCTATTTTTGGGAAATAATAAAAATTACATTATGGAAGAAACGGTATTTGAACAATTAAATTGGAGATACGCAACTAAAAAGTTCGACACTTCAAAAAAACTTAATCCACAGCAAATAGACGGTTTATTAACCGCTATTCAACTTGCGCCAACATCGTATGGTTTACAACCTTTTAAAGTATTGGTAGTTAGCAACCCAGCAATTAGGGAGCAATTAAAGCTGCCGCTTACGGACAAACACAAGTTACGGATGCATCGGAACTATTGGTTTTTGCAACTTACGCCAACTATACCGAAGCACATGTTGATGAATATGCCGCAAATATTATTGCAACCCGTGGTATAAAACCCGCAGATATACAAGGTTTTGTTAATACTATAAAAAGTACCGTAAAAGGCCTAACACAAGAGCAATTACAAGCTTGGAATACTAAACAAGCATATATTGCTTTAGGTTTTTTACTACAAAGCGCTGCTTTAGAAGGGATTGATGCTTGCCCAATGGAAGGTTTTGATGCAGCAAAGTTTGATGAAATTTTAGGTCTTGCCGATAAAAATTTAAAAGCAATTGTTATAGCCCCAATTGGCTTTAGAGCCGATGATGATACCTACCAGTTTTATAAAAAAGTAAGAACAGCAAAAAAAGATTTGTTTATTAACGTTTAATTTTGCTTTTGTTTATTTAGCCCGAAATGTTTTATATGTTTCGGGTTTATTGTTTTAATAGGAGTGTAAAGTTTGGGCTCTTCCCCAAAAACTGTGGAAATACTTTTAATAATAGATTTATTACCATTAAAAAGGTGTACGATTGGGGACGGCCTAGCTATTATTTGGATTGGGAAGCCAATAATTTTTTTGTAGAAACATTCATAAGTTGCTAAGCAAGCAATTCGCAGCGTGTTGCAATAACATAGTTAAACCACCAACCGTGGATGTCACGCCTTGAATTGCGCAATAAAAAATTTATTGAGCTTACCAGACAAATCATAGCTAGGCCTTGATTTTTTGTTTATTTTTCATCAAGGAAAAAGAAAAAAATAAATGCCTATTATTTTAATGATATTATTTATCCACATATAATGGCGAAGAGCCAAATTTTTTTGCCGTGGGGAATTTATTCTATCCACTTTTATAAAATTATTTCAAACAACAAAGAATGCTGCCGAGCAACTAAAAAGGGATTATCGAGAATTAGTATCGAGCATCCGTTTTAAACCCTCTTTAGCTTTACTTTCAATACTGTTTTGGTATTCGTGGTTTTTCATTTCTAAAGCTTGGGTATAAAAATTACGAGCTTTTACAGTATCTTTTTCTTTTTCGTAAATGTAGCCCATACTTAAAGCGGCATTAGCCGCATAATAATAAGTAGCATTTTTACCTAAATTTATGGCTTTTTGGTAGTTTGTTAAAGCCTCAGCATTTTTAGAACTTTCGTCGTAAATACGCCCTAAACGATAATAAAACTCTATTTTATCTCTTGCAAGTTTAAAATCATCTATGTTCTTATCTTTAATTTGGGCTAAAGCCTTATCGTAATAGCCGCCGTCGAAAAATAATCTTGATTTTAATAAATCAATATTAGGCGAGTAATCGTTTGCCTCTTTTAATGCCTGTTTATCTTTTTCAATTAAAATATTACCTTGGCTACGCACCAATTTTAAATATGCTTGATATTTATCATAATCCAAAATTAATAGGTAATAATAGGCCAATTTTAAGTAACTATCTTTTACAAAATGTAAACCACGATATTCTTTAATATATTTTAACAAGTATTGGTTGGCATCTGTATCTAGTTTATTTAGTTTGGCATTACCTATCATATAATAAATGTTGGTAAAATTTAAGTATTGTGCACCTTGGGGGCGGTTTAGCAAATATTTAAGGGCAACATCGTTTTGGGCATTTTTTATGGAAACGTAACCAATTAAAAAACTTTTAAGCAAACTGGTATTGGGTAAATTATCTAAATAGCTTACTATTTTTTGTTGGTAATTTTTATTTTTTACCGCTTCTGTTTGGGCAAAGGCGTAAAAAAATATGACTTCATCGCGGTAAAAATTATAGTTTGATTTTGGTAAAGCAGCAATTAAATATTCTAAATCTTTTACTCCGTTTGCAACGCTACCGTTTAAGCCAATAGTTTTTAAAATACCCCGCAAATTAGAAGGTACAGCACCTAAAACAATGTTTATAATGGCTTTACCCTTTTTATTTGGTAAAAAATTAGGAAATTTTTTTGTATTATCATTCAATAAATCATCGGCATTGTTAATATCCCAAGCGGCCGAAAAATAATCTTGAAATTTTCCTTTTAGCAAAGCCCATTGTATATTTATTTCGGCTTGTGCAAAAAGATAATACGGCGAATTTTCATCTTGATTATCTAATAAATCTAACCTTATAGCCTTATTTTTTTTTAACTTTTCGTAATCGGCTTTACTTTCGGATGTTAAAATGGTAAAATAGTCAATGTAATTATCTAGCAAAATAGGAATTCCGTTATCCGGATTTTGTAGTTTTTCTTTCGCTATTAATGGTTTGGCTTCGCTTACCCTAAGTTGCATAATTAGCTGGTATGCTTTGATGCAATTTGGGTTAAAATCAAAATTTGCGTTTGCAGATAAACTTGAACATAGCACACCTACACACACAATGAAAGTTTTTAAGCAATAACGCATTTGTTTTAAAGGGAGCTTAAAAGGCAAAATATTTTAATTTAGATTTAAATAAAAAAGCATCCTAAAATATCAGAATGCTTTTTAAATTTTTAAAATATATTTTTAAACCAATTCTTCAACATTAGTTTTGGCAATAGTTTCATCAACCAAAATACGACCGCAGTGTTCGCAAACAATAATTTTTTTACGTTGGCGAATATCTGATTGGCGTTGTGGAGGTATTTGATTAAAACAACCCGAGCAAGAATCACGAGCGATAGTTACCACAGCTAAACCATTTTTAAAATTGCCTCTTAAACGGTTGTAAGCGATTAATAAACGTTCTTCTATGTTTTCCTTTGCTTTTTCGGCATCGGCTAATAAATGTTCTTCTTCTTTTTGGGTTTCGGAAGTTAAATTATCTAGCTCAACTCTTTTGCCCTCTAAATCTTTTTTACGTTCTTCAATATTTACTAAAGCTTTTTCGTAAATTTCTGTTTTTAGCGTAATATCGTAACCTAGTTCTTTAATTTTTTTCTCACAAACCATAACTTCTAAGCCTTGAATTTCAATTTCTTTAGCTAAAGCATCAAATTCGCGGTTATTTTTTACGTTATTTTGTTGGCCTTCGTATTTTTTTACTAGGGCTTGAGATTCTTTAATTGAGTTTTTACGCATTACTACGGCATCCTCAAAATCATCTAATTCGGTTTTAATTTTTTGGATACGGGTTTCTAACCCAGCAACATCATCTTCTAAATCAGCTACTTCCATTGGCAATTCGCCACGGGTTTGTCTAATTTTATCAACTTGCGAATGTATGCTTTGTAATTCGTATAAAGCTTCTAACTTTTGTTCGATTGTTTGTTCCATATTAAACCAAATATTTTATGGGGTTTGTATTAATTTTTGTTAAGCGGACTGCAAAAGTAGGGAATTTATTTGTAATTATTTGCATTAACAATTCTTGTGTAAACTGTTCGCTTTCGTAGTGGCCAATATCGGCAATTAAAATTTTGTTATCGGCATCAAAAAACTCGTGGTATTTAAAATCGGCCGATACAAAAACATCGGCCTTAGCCGCCAAAGCATTGCCCAATAAAAAACTTCCCGAGCCACCGCAAACCGCAACAGTTTTAATTTTTTTATTTAATAAGTTAGTGTGCCTTATTACGCTAACGTTCATTTTATCTTTAAGTGATATTAAAAACTCCTCCTCGGTAAGTTCAACAGGCAATTGCCCAATTAAACCCGAGCCCACTTGTTGGTGTGCATTGTTTAATGGGTAAATATCGTAGGCAATTTCTTGGTACGGGTGGTTGCTAGGCATAACTTGCAAAATTTGTACAGTTAAATGGTTTTCAAAAATAACTTCAATTTTAGTTTCGGCTTCGTGGTGTTGTACATTTTTTTCGCCCACAAAAGCATTGCTTAAATTATTGCCTTTAAATGTGCCTTTACCTTGGGTGTTAAAACTTGCTTCGCTGAAATTGCCAATATTACCTGCACCAGCATTAAATAAGGCTTGTCGCAAAGTATCGGCGAAAGCCAAAGGCACAAAAACAGCTAATTTATTAAGCAAGCCGTTTTTAGGTGCTAAAATTTGGCAGTTTTGAAGCTCCAATTTTTCCGCAATTTTACCATTTACACCGTTTATAACACTATCTAAATTGGTATGAGTTGCATAAATGGCTATGTTGTTTTGTATGGCTTTAATAATTACACGTTCTACATAGTTTTTACCTGTAATTTTTTTTAAGCCTTTAAATACAATAGGGTGATGCGCAATAATAAGGTTGCAATTTGTGGCAACCGCTTCATCAACAACGGCTTCTATACAATCCAGGCAAATTAATGCTTGGGTAATTTGGGTATTTGGGTTGCCAACAATTAAGCCAGCATTGTCGTAACTTTCTTGGTAGTTTAGTGGCGCATATTGTTCTAAAAACTGGGTAAGTTCACTAATTTTCATGTTTGGTTATGGCTTTTATTGAAGATTTAAAATTACAATTTTTATACTCTAGATATTTAACAGTATACAATTAATGCCATGTAGAATTACAAATCAATGTCGTTTACTTAAGCAAAAGTACACGATATTTTAATCAAAAATGATTTTTTTATATGCGCTTTTTGTTGTATTTTTAAGTAGTATAT
>REAS01000135.1 GCA_004294495.1 Sphingobacteriales bacterium | reverse complement strand
ATTCTTTAATATAATGAATATCAGTCTTTTAACCTAATTTTTTGTTGCTTATTTTATTGATTTTCAATCAAATATATTTTTTGTCATGTACTAAACAAAAAAATATTGTTCAATATTATTTGTACAGCTTAAAAATTTCTTTAGCTAGCAGAAAAAATTGATATAAATAAAAACCAATTTTTAAAAGATACTATAAATGGAATGAACGGAGTGTTAAAAAAATTGAAACAAGTAAATTAAAATTTACAACAAAATTGAACATTTAATTACATAAAATGCTGTATAATAATTTTTTACGTTAAAAAAAAAGAAAGGTTAAATGCGACAGTATTTAGCAATTTCCATTAGATGATTGGAGCAAAGCCAAAAGCTTTAAACCAAAAACGGGTTGCAAAAATAAATTTGCAACCCGTTTTTAAAATCAGTAAATTATTTTTTACGGGGTATAACTTTGTAAATACCAAAACTTACACCTTGCATAAAAACGTTACGGGTTACATCTGTGCTATCAATACTCATATTTTGCTCTAATAAAGGTTTTAATATTAGTTTTTCTTTAAGCTGTATATGTGCACCACTATTTTTAGGATTTAAACATATTACATAGCTATCAACACCATCGGTACGTTTATAAATTAGCGGGTAAATTTTATCTTTACCTAACAATATTTCTAAATCGCCAGTATTGTTTAATGCCTTTGCCGATTGCCTAAGTTTTAATAACGTTTTGGTAAAATTTAATACCGAAAACTCGTCTTTTTCGGCTTTTGCTACCGTTGGGCGGTTTAATAAATCGGGGTCTTGTGGTAAGTACAATTTAGTAACATCGGCGGTAGAAAATCCCGCATTATTACTAGCATCCCATTGCATAGGGGTGCGTGTACCAGCTCGGTTTGCATAATAAGGCACAAAATTACGAGGTATAACGCTACCTTCTTTATCGGGCAGCATGGTGCTTATAAATTTCATACCAATTTCGTCGCCATAATAAATGTAAGGTACACCTGGCCAAGTTAATAAAAAGGCTAAGGCAACTTTTAGTTGATCGTCTGAGTTACGGGTACCGCTACACAAACGTTGAAAATCGTGATTGGCAGTAGGCAAAGCTATTAGTCCTTTAGTGCCCACTTGATTTTTTTGGTAAAGATAGCTTGTTAAAAACTCGGAAATAGATCCGCCTTGTTTCGAGAAAAATGGCGCTTGAGTACCTTTTAAAACCACATTTTTATCTTCAAAAAATAACGATGGGTAACCTTTTGCGTTAAAATGAATCATAAAATCCATCATAAAACCAGCATTCATAGCCTGCTCAGGGTTGCTCCACTCGGCCAATAAAACACCTTGTGGGTATTTGCCCGAAAACCAATTTCTAATATTTCCCCATAATTTGTTTGTTTCTACAAAAGTAGGGTCGTTTTTTATTAACGACGAAGCCATATCAACTCTAAAACCATCGGCACCCATATCCATCCAAAAAGTAATAATATCTTTTAATGCTTCGCGGGTTGCAACTGGCCCAGGTGCGGTTGGTAATTGTTCCCAAGGTTTTAAAGGGTTGGGGTTGGCGTAGCCATAATTTAAAGCCGGCTGGGTGTCAAAAAAGTTTTTTAAATAATTACCGTCTCTGCTATCGTAACTTAAAACAAAATCTTTAGGTTGTATAGCTTTAGAGTTTGTCCATATATACCTGTCGGTAAATTCGTTAACTTCTTTTTTTGCCGATTGTTTAAACCATTTATTGTTTTTTGATGTATGGCCAGCAACCAAATCTAAACAAACCCTTAAGCCGCTTTCATGGGCTTTTGAGATAAAGTTTTTTAAATCATCATTTGTGCCATAACGAGGGTCTACGTTGTAAAAGTCATCAACATCGTAACCAGCATCTCTAAACGAAGATGTGAAAACGGGGTTTAACCATACTGTATTTACACCTATAGATTTTACGTAAGGCAATTTTTCTATCATACCTTTAATATCACCAATACCATCACCATCTGTATCTTTAAAACTTTGTGGGTAAATTTGATAAAAAGAAGCTTCGTTTAACCACAATGGGTAACTATATGTGGGCGCAGGTAAAGTATTTTGGGCTTTTATGGTTGCCAAAACCAGCATCAGCGAAAGCGTTAAAATGCCTTTTTTTTTGTTAAATATCATATTTATTAATTTAATTATTGGATTGTTAAAAAGACGATTTTTTATTGGATTTACAAAATGTGGGTTATGATTTTTTTGGTGGGATGATAGCTTAACCCAACTTGTATTTTTTATAGCATAAAGTTCTTTATACCAGCTTATTAAGATAGATTTATTTTTTATTGGGGTAACACAAACTTTTTCAAGCT
>REAS01000134.1 GCA_004294495.1 Sphingobacteriales bacterium | reverse complement strand
TCAATTACTATCTTCGTACATATTATGCCTAAATATACATTTAATTAATTGATTATCAAAATTTTAACTCACTTTTTTAAAGTATAAAAGTAGAAGTAATAATGTATATAAAATACGGTTAGCAGTTGCCTCAAAAAATACTGGTAAATCTGGCGGTGTGCGTGTTATAACGTTTGTACAAATTATCGATACTTCGGTTTTACTGTTTTCAATTTATAACAAAGGGGATAAGGATTCCATTTAACAAAAAGAAATAGAACAACTTTTGAAAACTAATTGAAAAATTTATCAATTAGTTGTTTGCATTTGAATTTTATAAATTCTATAAATGCAAAATGATTGGAAAAACATCTACGATAAAAGGTTACCTAAACATATTTTAGATTATTATATTGGCTTAGCAGACATAAATCTCACAGATGATAAAATAAAACATCTTGATTTAAGCTACCCCCCTACATCCTTTCCACAACCCCAACACCTAGCAAACCCATTCCCTTTTTTAACACACTTGCCGTAACGCTTGATAATAATAGCCTAAACTGTTTTACCACCTCATCTTCGCCTTTTAGTATAGTTTCGGTTTGGTAAAATTTATTGTAGGTTTTGGCTAAATCGTAAACGTAATTGGCAATGGCGGCAGGGTTATAATTTTTTGCGGCAGTTGCCAACACATCCATATAGGCGTTTAAAAGCACAATAACTTCAATTTCGGTGGGCTGTAAAGTGTTAGGTAACGTTAAAGTAGCTTTCACAAAATCGGCTTTGCCTAAAACCGATTGTATACGGGCATAAGTATATTGTATAAACGGGCCTGTATTTCCTTGAAAATCAACCGACTCGGCAGGGTCAAACAAAATACGTTTTTTTGGTTCCACTTTTAATAGAAAATATTTTAAAGCTCCCATACCAATGGTGTAGTACAATTGCGCTTTTTCGGCATCGCTAAAGCTGTTGGTTTTGCCCAATTCTTCGGTTTTGGTTTTGGCGGTAGCTTCCATTTCGGCAATTAATTCATCGGCATCTACAACTGTACCTTCTCGCGATTTCATTTTGCCATTAGGTAAATCAACCATACCGTACGAAAGGTGGTAAAGTCCTTTTGCCCAGCTTTTTTCCAATTTATCTAATATTAAAAACAACACCTTAAAATGATAATCTTGCTCGTTACCTACCACATAAAGCGATTTACTAACTCCAAAATCATCGTACTTTAGTTGGGCTGTACCTAAATCTTGGGTTATATAAACCGAAGTGCCATCGGCCCTGCGCACCAGTTTTTCGTCTAAACCATCAGGCGTTAAATCTATCCAAACAGATCCATCTTCTTTTACAAAGAAAACGCCATTTTCAATCCCCTCATTCACAATATCTTTACCTAGCAAATAGGTATTGCTTTCGTAATAATATTTATCAAAATCTACCCCTAATTTGCTATACGTTTGGTTAAAACCGGCATACACCCAAGCGTTCATTTTTGCCCATAAAGCCAAAGTTTCTTTGTCGCCTGCTTCCCATTTTTGTAGCACTTGTTGGGCTTCAACAATTAATGGAGCTTGTTTTTTTGCTTCGGCTTCGGTTAAGCCTTGTTTAATTAGGTTTTCAATTTCTGTTTTATATTCTTTATCAAAAATTACATAATATTTACCTACTAAATGGTCGCCTTTTAAACCTGTACTTTCTGGAGTTTCGGCATTGCCAAACTTTTGCCAAGCCAACATCGATTTGCAAATATGTATTCCCCTATCGTTAACTAAATTGGCTTTAACTACCTCGTAACCATTTGCTTTTAAAATTTCGGCAACAGCAAAACCCAATAAATTATTACGTACGTGGCCTAAATGAAGTGGTTTATTTGTATTTGGCGACGAATATTCTACCATCACTTTTTCGCCCTTGGCGGGGAAATTTCCAAAACTATTATCATCGGCAATAGCAGTAAAAATTTGCAACCAATAAGCATCGGTTAAAACCAAATTTAAAAAACCTTTTATTACATTAAAATCGGCCACTTCGGCCACATTATCTTTTAAAAATGTACCCAGTTGTTGTGCCGTTTGCTCGGGGCCAGTTTTGCTATGTTTTATGTACGGAAAAACCACAAAAGTAACGTGGCCAATAAATTCTTTTTTGGTTTGCTCAAGTGCAAAATCATCCGCGTTAAGCGTTACATTAAATACTTTTGCAAAAGCATCGGCAATAGCCTGTTTTAAAAAATCCATTTGCAAAAATATCAATAATTGGCATTGGTTGGTAAAATTAATTGGGCAGTCAGGGCAACCGCTTTTAAACTACCATCATTAACTCCCTGTATTCTAAGTTGCAACTAGCTTTTAGTTTTTTTCTTCTGATAGATATTTTATTTATT
>REAS01000178.1 GCA_004294495.1 Sphingobacteriales bacterium | reverse complement strand
GCCTTCATCTCCTTGTAACCTGTGTACAAAAAGGTGCTGGTCTTTAGCAACTTTAAATTGCTGGCCTGCTATATTTACTATTGCGTACATATTTTAAATATTAATTTTTATTAAGGGTGCAAATATAAAAATTATGTTGGTAAAATCAAACCAAAATTTAAAACTGTGTTAATTAAAGCATTAATTTTTAATTACATGTTTTAGTACCAATAAATTTTGTGCATTTTTACCCAAGCCTGATATGTTATTTTGATAAATATTTACCAGCTTATCGTAATATAAAACCACTACTGGCGATTGGCTCATCATTAAATTATCCATTTCTTGATAAAGTTTAAACCGCTCTTCATCAGTTTTAGCAAAACTTAAACTTTCAAATAAAGTATCAAATTTTTTATTGAAAAAGCTGGTGTAGTTTGGCCCGTTGGGCACAACATTTTTACTGTAAAACATTGATAAGTAAATTTCGGCATCGGGGTAATCGGCAATCCACGAGCCTCTAAAAAAATTTACCCCTTTTTTGGCAATAGTTTCTCGTAACGATGCGCTTTGGTTAATCTCAACCTTGCATTTTATGCCCACTTTGCTGAGTTCGCCTTGTACAAACTCCATTAAATCTTTGGTTGTGGTACTACTACTTAAAGTGATTTCTGGCATATTTTTACCATTTGGGTAGCCAGCATCGGCAAGTGATTGTTTGGCTTTTTGAGGGTTGTAAGTGTAGCCTTTAACATTTGCAAAATTAAATCCGGGCATACCTAATGGTACAAAACCTGCAGTTGCGGGTGTGCCAATGCTGTTTCTTAAATATTTAATCAGTTTTTTTCTATCGATAGCATAATTTATAGCTTGCCTAACTTTTAAATATTTTAATGGCGATTTTTTAACAATAGCCAAGTTGCTATCAACCAAAATCCCTAAATATTCGGTGTTTAAATATGGGCCAATATTTATGTTAAATTTGCCTTTGTACTTGGCTGTTAATATGCCGTTTTTGCTTAAAATATCGTCTCGGTAGCTACCATCAACACCATTAAAAAAGTCTAAATTATGTTTTAAAAACTCCATAAAAGCAGTTTGTTTGTCGGGTAAAAAAGTTGCTTTTACAGCATCTAAATAGGGTAGGGCTTTACCTGTTTTATCTTTTTCAAAGTAGTTTGGGTTTTTTACAAAAGCCAAAACTTCACCTTCTTTCCAATACTTAAATTTAAAAGGGCCGGTGCCAATAGGGTGTGTTCTAAACTCTTTACCGTGTTTTTGGGCAACCTCGAAAGGTATAACCGAGCAATATTGTGCGGATAGCATCGCCAAAAAAGGCGGAAATGGTTTTTTAAGCTGTATTATAAAAGTAGAATCGTTGGGTGCAGTAAAAGCATTAGTGTAGGTAACTTTATCAGAAAAAATCCAGGAGCCCGATGATGCTATTTTAGGATCTAATATTCGCTTAAAACTATACACAAAATCTGATGCAATTACCTTTCTCCCTTTACCATTTTTAAACAGGGCATCATCATGAAAATAAACATCGTTACGCAAATTAAAAGTGTATTGTTTGCCGCCTTCCGATATTTTCCACGCTTTTGCAATACATGGTTTTAAATGTAGGCTATCATCTATTTGTAATAAGCCATTAAAAAGTTGGTTACACATCCACAACACGTTTTGGTTGCGGGCAAAAGCTGGGTCTAACGATGTTAGGCCTTGGTCTAGGTTTAAATTAAAAATTTTTTTGTGGTTTTGTGTTTTATCATCCTTGCATCCAGCCAAAGCCAATATCGCCAAACTTACAGCCCAAATTAACGTGTATTTATTAAATTTCATTTCTACTTTGCTGTTAGCTTATCCAATTTTTTACCTTAGCGCAAAATACAGATAAATGGATAAGAAAAAAATTGTATCGTTACTGCCTTCCGCCACCGAAATTATTTGTGCTTTGGGTTTGCAAGACAGTTTGGTGGGTAGGTCTCACGAGTGCGATTATCCCGAAAGTGTAAAAGAATTACCTATTTGTAGCAATGCCAAATTTGTATCGGGCAACCATAGCAATGCCATAAACCAGCAAGTTAAGCAAATATTGTCTGATGAATTATCTATTTACACCATCAATAATGAAGTGATTAAAAACCTAAATCCTGATTTTATAATTACCCAAAACCAATGTAATGTGTGTGCGGTTAGTTTAAACGATGTTGAAACCGAAATGCAAACTTGGGCAGGTAACCAAACCCAGTTAATAGCTTTAAGCCCTAATAATTTATACGATGTTTTTAACGATATTAAAACACTAGCAACTTATTTAGGAGTTGAAAACGAAGGCCAGGTTTTAATAGAAAGTTTAGAAGAGCGTATTGATTTGGTAAAACATAAGCTTAAATTTTTTCCGGATAAGCCCACCGTAGTTTGTATTGAGTGGCTTTCGCCGATGATGGTAGCAGGTAATTGGGTGCCACAAATGGTAGATATTGCCGGCGGAAAACCCATTTTAGCCGAAAACGGCATTCACTCCCCTTTTATTAATTGGGAAGCCATTGTAGCTCAAAATCCTGATATTATACTAATTATGCCTTGTGGTTTTACTATTGCCCGCACTCTGCAAGAAATAGATTTGTTGTTAACCTTACCCGATTGGAGCACACTTAACGCTGTGAAAAATAACCGTGTTTACATTGCCGATGGTAACGCATATTTTAACCGTAGTGGCCCTCGCTTGGTAGATTCTGTTGAGATTTTAGCCGAAATTATAAACCCTAAATACTTAAACTTTGGTTACGAGGGACAAGGCTGGATAAAGTTTGAGAGTTAATGTTTTGTTTCTTTAACGCAAGCTAAAGTCAATGAGAGTAAATAAAAATCTATATTTGAATTTAAGATCAATTAATTTTATGTGTATTTTCAAAATAATATAATTTATGGCAATTATAAAATTATCGGGGATAGAAAAAAGAAAAGTGAGCATATTTATAGTTTGCTTTTTTTGTGCCGTAATTGCTTGGCTTTTTTTTGCATTATCAAACCAAACGGTAAAAACATACAAACGAACTTTAATTTATACAAATTTACCATTAAATAAAGCCTTTTACCCCTTACAGCCCGATTCTGTTTTTGTACAAGTTGAATCTAGCGGCTGGCAAGCCATTTTTATTGGCTGGGGTATAAATAAAAAACCTTTAGCTATTGATTTAAGTTTGCTACATAACAAAAATTATATTGTTTTTTCGCAAAACCTTGTTTCGTTAAATTATAATAGCAAGACAGGACAAAAAATTAAATCAATAAAACCCGACACCTTGTTTTTTGATTTTACTAAACGAAAAGTTAAAAAATTGCCTATTAAATTTATAAGTACGCTAGAGTTTAAAAAGCAATTTGCCCAAAATGGGCCAATAGAAATTAACCCTAAATATGTTACGGTAATTGGCCCCGAAGCAGAGTTAAAAAAAATGCAGTTTTGGCCAACCCAAGTTTTGAAAAAGCGTAAAATTGCTGCTACTGTTTTACAAAATTTAAGTCTAGTAAAAACCCAAAAAAATAATTTAAATGTTTTTCCTTTGGTTGTTACTGTAAAAATTCCGGTCGAAGAATTTACCGAAAAAGAAATAGAAATACCAATTAAAGTAGCAAATAACCCCAATTATTACGGTATAAAGTTGTTTCCAAACAAAGTAGCAATAAAATTGATGTTACCACTATCTAAATTTAACAAAGTTACAGCCGATGATTTTGAAGCAATTGCCGATTTAGATGTTGGCTTATTAAACAAAGCCGAAAAACTTCCTATAAAAATTATTAATAAGGTAAATTTCACACAAATTGTACAAATTTATCCTCATCAGGTAGCTTACATCATAAAAAAATAAATGCTTAAAATAGGAATTACAGGTGGTATAGGAAGTGGAAAAACCACAGTTTCAAAAATTTTTAACATTTTAGGTGTTCCTGTTTATAATGCCGATACTCAAGCACAAAAACTAATGATAACCGAGCCTTTACTTATTGGAGAAATTAAGAATGCTTTTGGAGAAAATGCTTATTTAGAAACAGGTGCTTTAAATCGGAAATACATTTCGGATATTGTTTTTAACGATACTAACCAGCTAAAGGTTTTAAATAATATTGTTCATCCAGCAGTATTTAATAATTTTTTTGAATGGTGCAATTTGCAAAACACTCCCTATGTTTTAAAAGAAGCTGCACTCCTTTTCGAAACCAATTTTTATAAGAATAATAATTATAATATTTTAGTTTCGGCACCATTACAAATGAGAATTTTAAACGTTATTAAGCGAGATAATGTAAGCCCACAAAAAGTTCAGTCAATTATTAACAAGCAAATGCCCGAAGAAAATAAAGAGCTATTGGCTAATTTTGTGATTCATAACAACGAAGAAAGTTTTTTAATTAATCAGGTTTTAAAGCTTCATACACATTTTATAAGCATAGCCAAATGAGTATAAAAGCCGATTTTATAATAAAAAAACCACAAGGATTATATTGCCCTTATGGCGATTTTTATTTAGACCCACAGCTTCCGGTACATACAGCCCTTATAACACATGCCCATAACGACCATGCAAAACCTGGGAATAACCTAGTTTTTTGTACCCCAAATACAGCTCAAATAATGCAACTGAGGTATAAGAAAAATGCAGCGAAAATTTTTGAATTAACTAATTATTTACAACAATTTACTATAAAAGACGTAACCCTTACGTTTTATCCAGCTGGGCATATTTTAGGTTCGGCAATGGTTTTAATGGAATATATGAGTTTGAGGTATCTTTTTACTGGCGATTATAAATTACAACCCGACCCTACCTGCCAACCAATTCAATTTACTAACGCAAATGTTTTAATTACTGAAACTACTTTTGCAAACCCTGCTGTAAAACACCCAAATCCTGCTAAAGAAATTGAAAAATTAAATGCTATTAATGGCAATATTATGCTTGGTGTTTATGCTTTAGGTAAAGCACAACGCATAAATAAAATGATAAGCGATTATTGCCCACAAAAACAAATTTTGGTGCATCATTCTATTTTGCCATTACATTTACTGTACCAAAATCAAGGAGTTGATATTGGAACTTTTTTGCCTTACAACCGTAAAAGCATGAAGCAAAACCAAACAAATCAAATTTATTTGGTACCACCAGTAACTTTTAATAGCTACCAAAGGGTTACTAATGTAGTTCGTGTTTTTGCTTCAGGTTGGAAAAACTTACAAACAAGCACTGCTAACTCAGTTTTTATTTCAGATCATGTTGATTGGGACGATATTTTACTTACTATAGAAAAAGTTGAACCACAGCAAGTTTGGACTATACACGGCGATGGTTCTTATTTAAAAAAATATTTAGCAGGTAAAACAGAAGTTACAATAATAGAAAATGCTTATTAAAAACATTGATTATTATTTAAACGAAGATGGAAACTTTGTTTTTACCGAAAAATACCATTTACAACGTGGTAATTGTTGTAAAAATGAATGTAAACATTGCCCTTGGAAGTTTAAAAAAACTAACAAAATAGAAAGCACCAATAAAAAAATATGAAGTTAGAAGAAGAGATTTTTAATAAAGCGTTTGATAATAACTACAATAAAGTATTAGTTAATATCTTGTTTACCCACACCTGGGTAAGTAATATGATAAAAAAAGAACTTCTACCTTTTGAAATTACCATGCAACAATACAACGTATTACGTATTTTAAGGGGACAACACCCAAATCCTGCAACAGTTAATTTGGTTAAAGAAAGAATGTTAGATAAAGTGTCGGATGCTTCAAGACTTATTGAACGTTTAGTGCAAAAAGAACTACTAACCCGTTGCTCAAGCCGTAAAGACCGCCGAGTTGCTGATGTATTAATTACCAAAAAAGGTTTAAAACTTTTAGAAACAGTAAATTTAGATGAAGTAACTCAAAATAAAATTGCAATAAATATTACCGACGAGGAAGCGAGTTTACTTAGCGATTTACTGGATAAAATAAGGGGTTAATGTGCTAAAAAAAAGCCTATTAATGCTATTGCAATACCAGCTAAAACAGCAAAAGTTTTTTTAATGGTAAACTTATGGTCAACCGTTGATTCGAATAAAATAGTGGTTGAAATATGTAAAAAAATACCAATAACAATACCCATAATAGATTGATAGTATTGCGATAAATCTCCAAAATTACCAGAGCTTAATTTACTACTAAAAACATAACCCATAGGCGACATAAGCGCAAATACAATTAATAAAGCAATAGTATAAGTTTTACTAATATTGTTTTGCAACAAAATACTTCCTAAAGCAAAAGCTGCTGGTATATGATGTATAGCAATACCGTATACCAATTGGTTATTTGTATTTTGCGATAGTGGCATACCCTCTAAAAATGCATGTAAACACAAACTTATTAATATACCATAGGGTACTTTTACCGTATGGTTATGTGCGTGGGTGTGTACATGGCCATGTTCAACCCCTTCCGAAAATTGTTCTAAAATAATTTGCAAAATAAAGCCACCTAAAATATATAAACCAACTGTACTGGTACCGCTAGCATAAACATCGGGCAGTAAATGCAAAACGGTTATAGCAAAAAGGTATGCCCCACTAAATGAAAGTATAAGTTTTAACTTTTGTTGATTATCTTTCTTAAAAAAAAATATAGCCAATCCTCCAAAAATTGCTCCGCAAAAAAGTAAAATTATGTTTAAAAAATTCACGCTATGTTTAAAGTTTTATATTTTAAATTGAAAAAATAAGCAAAAGCCCAGCCAATAAGTGAGCCATAAATAGAACCACAAATAACATCTAAAGGAAAATGAACACCAACATATATTTGTGCAAATGCAATTAAAAATGCCCAACTAAATAAAGCAAAACTTATGTATTTGTTTTTTTTAATACACACACAAATTATAAATAAAGCAATTGCAAAATGATCGGTAGCGTGGGTTGATGGGAAGCTAAACCCCGAACCGCAATTTACCCGCATTATTACCTGTTTTTTAAAAGTAATTTCGTTGCAAGGACGAGGCCTTTTAACTGCTTTTTTTATTAACGATGCACTCGTGAAATCTGCGAAAGCGAAACAAGCAAAAAGTGTTAAGGTTAAGTAAAAACCGTTAAGTTTGTAGTTTTTTATAAAGTAAAAAACTATAAAAATATAAAGTGGAACCCAAGTATAGCGGTTTCTTAAAATCGGCATTAACCAATCAAAAAAAATATTAGATAAACCACTATTAATAGCATAAAACAGTTGGTGGTCTAGTTTTATTATTTCTGCTAGCATTATATTTTTTTACAGATAAAAATTAACCTATCCGATTTGTTAGAGTTAAACGGGTTTAAGTTATAATCTCCAAAAGTATTAGAAATTTTTAAACCCGCAGCAGTAAAAAGTCTTTCGAAATCCGTAAAATTAAATGCCTGTACTTCTTCTGTAAAACTATAATCTTTATTTTGATGTGTAAAACTTATGGTTTTAACAATTTTGTGATTTGCAATTTTACGGTTAATATTAAAAGTAATACCTTCAATTATTTTGGTTTCTGTAGGAACTAGGTTTTGCGCAATTTTCTCGCTGTTTAAATAATCTAAAATTAATAATCCTTCTTTTTTTAACGATTTTCTAAAACTTTTTAATGCTTTAATATGGTCGTTATCAGTATCAAAATAACCAAAACTGGTAAATAAATTAAAAGCGAAATCAAAATAGTTGATGTAAAAAAGATTGCGCATATCTTGCACAAAAAACTCCAGTTTAGGGTTTTCGTATTTTTTCGCAAAGCGGATGCTTGCGTACGATAAATCGGTACCTACAACATCAAAACCTTTTTTGTTTAAATAAACTGAATGTCGGCCTTTACCACAGGCAATATCTAACATTTTGGCATCTTTAACAGGATTTAAAAAGTTGCATAGTTTATCAATAAAAAATTCGGCTTCGGCTTCGTTTCTGGTATTGTATAAAATATGATAATAGGGGCTATTAAACCACAATTGAAACCAGTTTTTTTCTATTTCCATTTTTTTGTTCTGCTGCAAATATAGTTATTTACTAAAGGTTCGGATTAAAAATATTACATTAAGCAAGCTATAAATTTGGACAAATTAGCTCACATTTTACTAAAAAGTGGTTGTTTAAAATACTAAATTACCCTATATTTAATCTATAGTTTTAGCTAATAATTTATTCGTTCTGCAAACTTTATTTAATTTTTTAATGCGGCTGATAACAACTAAATCGCTTAATTTTATACGTTTTCAACAAAAATTCTAAATGTAACTGTTCTTTGATTAGGACTGATTTGTTTGTGTAGGATTTTTTTGTTTTAAAGGATATTTAAAGGTTGATTTTTATTTCGAAAATTGTAGATATTTTTATTGATTGCATTAATGTTACCAACAATTTGCTATTAGCATATTCATAATTTACTGATTGTCAACGAAGAGACAATGTTTAAATTTAAATATTTCAGTTTGTTATTCGGTAAGATTAAATAATATTTTAAACACTTTATAATTGTGATTTTTCTATTTTAAGATTGTTACCAAATTTTTAAATACTTAGTTAAATATAATTAAAAAAAAGCTACCCATTTTAAAACAGGTAGCTTTTTAATCTATTGTTAAAGTAAAATTATTTTTTTAAAAACTTGAAATCTTTACCAATAAAACGAGCATTGGCACCTAATTCTTCTTCGATACGTAATAGTTGGTTGTATTTTGCAATCCTATCAGAACGTGAAGCCGAACCTGTTTTAATTTGACCGCAGTTTAAAGCTACGGCTAAATCGGCAATAGTAACATCTTCGGTTTCGCCCGAGCGGTGCGACATTACCGATGTGTAACCCGCATTTTGTGCCATTGTAACTGCATTTATAGTTTCAGTTAACGAACCAATTTGATTTACTTTTACCAAAATAGAATTTGCAGTATGGTTATCAATACCTTGTTTTAAACGAGTTACGTTGGTTACAAATAAATCATCACCTACTAATTGTACTTTATCGCCAATTTTTTCGGTTAATAATTTCCAACCATCCCAATCGTTTTCGTCCATACCATCTTCAATTGAAAGAATAGGATATTTTGCAGCTAATGAAGCTAAATAATCAACTTGTTGGGCACTGGTAAGTTTAGCACCTTTTTCGCCTTCAAATTTAGAGTAATCGTAAATGCCGTCTTTATAAAATTCAGATGCTGCACAGTCAAACGCTAAATAAATATCAACACCTGGTTTGTAACCAGCTTTTTCAATAGCTAACATAATGGTTTCAACACCGTCTTCGGTACCAGCAAATTTAGGCGCAAAACCACCTTCGTCGCCAACCGCAGTTGATAAACCTCTGTCGTGTAAAATTGCTTTAAGGCTATGAAAAACTTCTGTTCCCCAACGTAAAGCTTCCGAAAAAGTTGCTGCGCCAACTGGCATTATCATAAATTCTTGAAAAGCAATTGGCGCATCAGAGTGCGAGCCACCGTTTACAATATTCATCATTGGTATAGGTAATGTATTGGCATTTACACCACCAATATAACGGTATAAAGGCTGGCGGCTTTCTTGGGCTGCAGCTTTTGCAACGGCTAATGAAACACCTAAAATAGCATTTGCACCTAAATTACCTTTATTTTCGGTACCGTCTAAATCTATCATTAATTGGTCTATGGTGTTTTGTTCAAAAACATCGGTACCAATTAAAGCTTGGGCAATTTTATCGTTAACGTTTGCAACTGCTTTTAAAACTCCTTTACCTAAATATACTGCTTTATCTTTGTCGCGTAGTTCAACAGCTTCGTATTGGCCAGTTGAAGCGCCAGAAGGTACTGCAGCTCTGCCCATTATGCCGTTTTCGGTAATTACATCTACTTCTATGGTAGGATTTCCTCTAGAATCAAGGATTTGTCTTGCGTGAATATCAAGAATTAAACTCATATTGCTTGTTTTAATTATTTTTTTGTACTTAGTGTTATTAATACACCAAGGTAATTATTTTACATTATTTTACAAATATAAAAAATAATATCTTTTTTGCGGTTTTGCAATTTAAATTAACAATTTATTAATCAATGTCGTTTACTTAAGCAATATCTATATTCTTTTATACACCATATTGTACAATTTTTTAGGTTTGTGATTTCGAGGGTTTTTTCTGTTTAA
>REAS01000177.1 GCA_004294495.1 Sphingobacteriales bacterium | reverse complement strand
ATGTGGTATTGACTAAACCCAAAAAAAGAGAGTCTGCTTGCTTAAACGACGATTTTAGAGAGTTGGTTTTAGGGCTTTTTTAAATGCGTTAGCCCTGAGTTTATAAATCAAATTCAGTTTATCATTGAAATAAAATTTACATTCCCAAACACTACAAATAAGCTTTGATTTTTAATTAAATACCCTGTTTTATTCCCTTTACAAAACCATCAATTCCAGCTAAATAATCATCTTTACCGGCTAAAGTTTTTACAAAAGCACTGCCTACAATAGCACCAGCTGCGTATTGGTTGGCCCTAACAAAACTTGCATTATCCGATATTCCAAAACCTATAATCAACTTGTTTTTAAGGTTCATATCTTTAACACGTTGGTAGTAAGCACTTATATCATCCGATACATTTAAACTTTTACCCGTTGTTGCCGATGAAGAAAGCATATAAATAAACCCGTTAGATAGGTCATCAATTTTTCTAATTCTGGCTTCGGATGTTTGTGGCGTTATTAAAAATATATTGCTTAAACCATTATCTATAAAATAAGATTTGTAAAACTCTTCGTATTCCTGTAGAGGTAAATCGGGTACAATAACACCATCAACACCTACCTCGGCAGCTTTTTTACAAAAATTTTCTACGCCGTATTGTAGCATTGGGTTGGCATATCCCATTAATAATATAGGAATGTTTACGCTTTGGCGGAGGTTTTTCAACTGCTCAAACAACACATTTAAGGTCATTCCGTTGGCAATAGCTTCTTCCGAGCTTTTTTGAATTACGGGGCCATCGGCCAATGGGTCCGAGTAGGGGAAACCTACCTCTAAAAAATCGGCTCCCGCGGCTTCTAATGCTTGTGCAATAGGTAAAGTAGCTTCTAATTTTGGGTAGCCAGCTGTAAAATAAACCGATAGTATGTTGTTTTGCTTGCGCAAAAAAAGTTGTTGCAATTTGTTCATCACAAGTTAAAATAAGTCATAAAAGTATCTAAATCCTTATCGCCTCTGCCCGATAGGCAAATTACCACCACATCATCTTTTTTAAAGTCGATGTTTGCTAAAGCGGCTAAGGCGTGGCCAGTTTCTATAGCCGGTATAATGCCTTCTAATTTACTGCAAAGCATACAGGCTTGCATAGCTTCGTCATCGGTTATGGCAACATAATTTACACGTTTAACTTTATGTAAATGTGCGTGTTGTGGGCCAATTCCTGGGTAATCTAAACCTGCCGAAATTGAGTAGGGTTCTATCACTTGGCCATCATCTGTTTGCATTAAGATTGTACGAGAACCGTGTAAAACGCCCTCTCGTCCTAAAATAGAAGTGGCTGCCGAATGCCCCGAATTTACACCCAAACCTGCTGCTTCGGCCGCTATTAATTTTACGTTTTCGTCATCTAAAAAGTGATAAAACATACCCATTGCGTTGCTGCCGCCACCTACACAAGCCAGTACATAATCAGGTTCGGTTGAGCCTGTTTGTTCTAGTAATTGAATTTTAGTTTCTTCGGAAATAATAGATTGAAATAGCGAAACCATTTCGGGGTATGGGTGTGGCCCAACCACGCTGCCAATAATATAATGGGTATCAACCGGGTTATTTATCCAGTCTCGCATTGCTTCGTTGGTGGCATCTTTTAGGGTTTTACTGCCCGATGTAGCCGGTATAACCGTTGCGCCCATCATTTTCATTCGGGCAACGTTTGGTGCTTGGCGTTTTATATCCACCTCGCCCATATAAATCACACATTCTAAACCTTTTAATGAACAAACTGTGGCAGTGGCAACGCCGTGTTGGCCAGCACCAGTTTCGGCAATAATGCGTTTTTTACCCAAACGTTCGGCTAAAATAATTTGCCCAACCGTATTGTTAATTTTATGTGCGCCGGTGTGGTTTAAATCTTCTCGTTTTAGATAAATTTTTGCACCATAATGCTCCGATAATCTGTTGGCATAAAATAATGGAGAAGGCCTGCCTACATAATTTTTAAGCAAATCTTTATACTCGGCCTGAAAAGCCGGTTCGTTTATTATGCTTAGATAACGGTTTCGTAAATCTTCAATGTTGGGGTACAACATTTCGGGAATGTAAGCACCACCAAAATCGCCATAATATCCTTTTTCGTTAACTCTGTAATTCATAGTATTCTATCTTAACGTTAAAAATGCTTTTTCTAATTTTTCAATATTTTTTATGCCGGGTTCGGTTTCAAATTTCGAATTTAAATCAATCCCATAAAATTGTGGATGATCAATTTTTTTTACATCCGCTAAATTATCTAAACTTATGCCACCGCTCAAAAAAAACGGAATATTTAATTTATACTTATCTAACAATTTCCAGTCAAATTGTTTGCCACTACCGCCATGTATTTCTGTTTTAGTATCCCACAAAAAATAATCTACTACGGTTTCATAATCTTTTAATTGGTTCCAATCAAAATCATCGGCTATGCCAAAAGCTTTTATTAGGGTTAAACCCGATGCTTTTATAGCGGCACAAAACTGTGGCGACTCGTTTCCGTGGAGTTGTACCGCTTGCATCCCATATAAATGGGCAAATTCTATTACCTCGCCTTGGGTTGCGTTTACAAAAACAGCGGTTTTTAAGGTTTGGTTTGGCACCGATGATAGTACGCTTTTATCAAAATCTAAACCTACAAATCGTTTAGAGGGTGGGTAAAAAATAAAGCCTATAAAATTGGGTTCTAGGGTGTTTAATTGAGATATGTTTTGAGCATATTTCATCCCACAAACTTTTATTTTTAAGGCTTTTGCCGATTTTGTGTCTGGTTTTATTTCCATTATTTATTTTCGAAAATCAATGAGTTGGGTAACATTAACAAAAAAGGTATAGATTTCTCGTAATCCAATGCTTCGTAAAACAAACCTAAGCTTGCCAAATTTTTATAAAAGTTATCTACATTTTTGTAATAGTATTTTTCTGATTTAATATACCACGCTCTTTTGCCTAATTTTTCGGCTAAAAACCATTTTTCTATCAGCCTAGAAATTCTGCCGTTACCATCGCTAAACGGGTGAATATTAACAAATGCCAAATGAATAAACGAGGCATAATAAAACACCTCAGCAATAGAAAGTTTTTGTTTAATTAATATTTCTATTTCGGCCCAAAACTTATTATGTAAATTATTTAGCATAAATAGTGGTGCGGCTTCGTATTGTATATTGCCTGTTTTATGTTCCATCACAAGCATTTCTGTTTTTCTAATAGCCCCTTGCTGTATTTTGGGAAGTAAATTAGCCGAAATAAGTTGGTGCGCTTTTAAGAAATTGCTTTGATTTAGGCTGTTTTCATTTGCAAAAAGGTAGGCTTGGTACAAATCATTTGGTTTTTCTGTTAGTTGAGGTTGGTATTCTACATTTAGCATTTTGTGTTTTACGTAGCTATCCACCTCCATTTGTTCACCCTCTATTTTTGATGACGACATTACCGAAACCGAGGTGTAAAAAGTAAAACTATGCGGTTCTAATTTTATTTGTTCAATAGCCCCAAACACGGCTTGTAAATCTATATCTAACATAGATTTCCAAAGCTTAAAATATTCGTGTTTTATTAGATTATCCATTAAATTTTAAATGCCTAATAAAGTAGTGAAACTTTGTTTTGCTTTGCCGTTTAGCAAGGCTTCTTCGGCTAAATAAAAACAATCGGCAAAGGTTTTTTCTTTTTCTATGGTTTGTATGGCTAAAGCGGCATTGCATAAAACCACATTGTTTTGTTGGGTAGTTGCAGAATTATTTAATACGGCGGTAAATATTTGTGCGCCTTGTGCTACGGTGCTGCCACCTGCAATAGTGCTTGGGTGTATTTTATCAAAACCTAAATCCTCTACACTATAAATTTGCTCGCCCTTGTTGCTAAAAGTTTTAAAATCACAAGTCATTGATATTTCATCGTAACCATCTAATGCGTGTACAATGGTGTAATTTTTATCGCTTTGCTGATATAAATAAGCATATAAACGGGCTAACTCTAAACTAAAAACACCCACCATTTGATTTTTGGGTTGTAACGGATTTACCATTGGCCCCAACATATTAAAAAAGGTTTTTACACCAAGTTCTTTTCGTATAGGCGCTACGGTTTTCATAGCTGGGTGAAAAAGCGGGGCATGTAAAAAGCATATTCCAGCTTCGGTTAAACTTTGGTTTAGTACGCTTTCATCGTTAGTGAATTTGTAGCCCAAATACTCCATCACGTTTGATGAGCCACAACCTGAAGATACACCGTAATTACCGTGTTTGGCAACTTTATAACCTGCCCCAGCCACCACAAAAGATGCTAAGGTTGAGATATTGAAAGTGTCTTTACCATCGCCACCGGTACCACAAAGATCTATTAAATTATAATCGTTGCTTATTTTTATTGGTAAACAAAGTTCGAGCAGGGCATCTCTAAAGCCCTGCAACTCGCTAACGGTTATGGTTCGCATACAAAAGGCAGCCATAAAAGCAGCTACTTGGGAATTATTGTACTTGTTTTCTGATATGTTGGTTAAAATATTTTTAGCTTCTAATGCGCTAAACGTTTTCTGACTAAATAAATGGTTTAATATATCTTTCATTATTGTGGTTTTGCAGTAAATAAAAAAGGGTAACCTAATGGCAACCCTTCTTTTTATATCAATTTAAAAATATACGGTTAAGCCTACAATTTAATGCAAGGCCACCAACTTATATTTGTAAAATTTTGTTTCATTTTTGTATTGCAAATATGGTATTTTTTTTGAGAATGGGAATAAGGAATTTGGAATAATATTTTTATTGTAAATCTTAAATATACAGCATTCTTATATTCAGTTTAACAATCGTGAATTTTAAGTCTTGCTCAATTTTTTAAACTTAACATCTAATTTTTTAAAGGGTTTTATTACAGGCTTAAATTGAAGTAGTGTATAACAGTAAAATTATCAGCAAGGTTGTGAAACTTGATAATTATAATAAAATTAATGATGCTTAAAGTGTAACGCAAATCTTTAATGAATTAGAGAATCAAGGTAATGTAAAAGAGTACTTTATGATAAAAATCCTATCTAAAAACATTTTACAAAAAACACTGCCCACAAAAAAAGGAATACGTTACCATACTCCTTTTTTCACATTCCCTAAATCTTAAATCTCTTATTTTACTGCATCAACAACCGCTTTAAAAGCATCTGGATGATTCATTGCTAAATCGGCCAATACTTTACGGTTTAAGCCAATGTTTTTGGCGTTTACTTTACCAATAAATTGGCTGTAAGAAATACCGTACTCGCGAGTTGCAGCATTAATACGTTGAATCCATAACGAACGGAATTCACGTTTTTTAACTCTTCTATCTCTAAAGGCATATTGTAAACCTTTTTCAACTGTGTTTTTAGCAACGGTGTAAACCTTGCTTCTTGATCCCCAATAGCCTTTGGCCATATTTAGGATTTTCTTTCTTCTTCTTCTTGACGCTACTGCGTTAACCGAACGTGGCATAGTATTTAAGTTTTTGGTGTACGGTGTTCTTAATTAAAAGAAACTTATAACCGGATACCTGGTTAAAAAATTTGTTATTTTCCAATGCAAAGCATACGCTTTACATTGCCCATATCACCATCAGATACGTAACTAGTTTTAGTTAAATTACGTTTTTGTTTGGTGCTTTTTTTGGTAAGAATGTGGCTTTTGTAAGCACTTTTTCTTGCAATTTTACCGGTTCCAGTAAGCGAAAAACGCTTTTTTGCACTAGAATTGGTTTTCATTTTTGGCATAAAATTGATTTTAAATTACCTGTTAATTATTTTTTTAATGATTTAGGTGCTACTGTTAAAAACATTCGTTTACCTTCTAATTTAGGTAGTAATTCTACTTTACCTACATCTTCTAGTGCTTGGGCAAATTTTAATAATAAAATTTCTCCTTGCTCTTTGTAAACAATTGCTCGGCCTTTAAAGTGTACATAAGCCCTAACCTTTTCGCCAGCTTCTAAAAACGCAACAGCGTGTTTTAGTTTAAACTGAAAATCGTGGTCGCTGGTGTTTGGGCCAAAACGTATTTCTTTAATTACCGTTTGCTTTGCATTCGATTTTATTTCTTTAAGCTTCTTTTTTTGTTCGTAAACAAACTTGTTGTAATCAACAATTTTACAAACTGGGGGCACAGCATTTGGCGATATTTCTACCAAATCCAAATCCATTTCAATGGCCATTTCTAAGGCTCTTTCAATCGGATATACACCTTGTTCAACATCCTCACCTACAACTCTAACCTCTTTAGCTCTAATACGCTTGTTAATGTTATGCAGTGGTTCGGTTACTCTTCTACTCCTATTCGGGTTAATTTTTGGTCTGATGATGGTCCTCCAGTTCTAATTACTAATTTTTATTTCTTGTTCTAAGTGTTGGGCAAACTCGTTTATCGTCATTTCGCCTACATCTCCTTCACTATGCTTTCTAACAGAAACAATGCCACTTTGCATTTCTTTTTCCCCAATTACTAACATATAGGGTATTTTTTTAATTTCTGAGTCTCTAATTTTACGGCCAATTTTCTCGTCCCTCAAATCAATAAGCCCGCAAATATCGTTATTATTTAACAAATCTAAAACACTTTTTGCATATTCTTCGTACTTTTCTGATATTGGTAGTACAATAAACTGCTCGGGCGTAAGCCATAACGGAAAATTACCCGCACAATGCTCAATCAAAACCGCCACAAAACGCTCTAAAGAGCCAAATGGTGCTCGGTGTATCATCACAGGGCGGTGTTTTAAATTATCGCTACCGGTGTATTCTAATTCGAAACGCTCGGGTAAGTTATAATCAACTTGTATGGTTCCCAATTGCCATTTACGACCTAGGGCATCTTTAACCATAAAATCTAATTTAGGGCCATAAAAAGCAGCTTCGCCAAGTACGGTAACTGTGTTTAAACCTTTTTCTTGGGTAGCTTCAATTATTGCATTTTCCGATTGTTGCCAATTTTCATCGCTACCAATATATTTTGCTTTTTTTGCTGGGTCGCGTAACGATATTTGAGCCGTATAATTATCAAAACCTAAAGCTTTAAAAACATACAAAACCAAATCAATCACTTTTTTAAACTCTTCTTTTACTTGGTCTGGTCGGCAAAAAATATGCGCATCGTCTTGCGTAAATCCACGTACACGGGTTAAGCCGTGTAGCTCGCCACTTTGCTCGTAACGGTAAACGGTACCAAACTCGGCCAACCTAATAGGTAAATCTTTGTACGACCGTGGTTTAAATTTATAAATTTCGCAATGGTGCGGGCAGTTCATTGGTTTTAAAAAAAACTCTTCGCCTTCTTGCGGTGTTTTTATAGGTTGAAAAGCATCGGCACCATATTTTTCGTAATGGCCCGATGTTACGTATAAGTTTTTATGCCCAATATGTGGAGTAATCACTTGTTGGTAACCTGCTTTTTGTTGTGCTTTTTGCAAAAAAGAAACCAATCGCTCTCGCAAAGCTGCACCTTTTGGCAACCAAAGCGGTAAACCCATTCCCACTTTATCCGAAAAAGTAAACAATTCTAACTCTTTACCCAGTTTGCGGTGGTCACGTTTTTTTGCTTCCTCCATTAGTACCAAATACTCGGTAAGCTCGCTTTGCTTAGGGAAAGTTACGCCATAAATACGGGTAAGCTGTTTTTTAGTTTCATCGCCTCGCCAATATGCCCCAGCAATGTTGGTTAATTTAATAGCTTTTATAAAACCAGTATTGGGTATGTGTGGGCCACGACATAAATCGGTAAAATTACCCTGTTGGTAAAAAGTAATGCTACCATCTGGCAAATCTTTTATCAAATCTAGCTTATATTCATCCCCTTTAAGGGTAAAATAACTTTCGGCATCGGCTTTGGTAACTGCAGTTCGGGTAAATTCGGCTTTGGTTCTAGCCAATTCTAAATATTTATCTTCAATACGTTTAAAATCATCCGATGATATTACTTGGTCGCCAAAATCAACATCGTAATAAAAACCAGTTTCAATAGCGGGGCCAATACCAAACTTAGTGCCTGGGTATAAAGCTTCTAAAGCTTCGGCTAATACGTGTGCCGATGAATGCCAAAAAGTAGCTTTACCGCTGGCATCGTTCCATGTTAACAATTTAACACTTGCATCGGCGGTAATTGGGCGGTTGCTATCCCAAGTTTGGCCATCAACTTCGGCCGCTAAAACGTTGCGAGCCAAGCCTTCTGATATTGAAAGTGCAATTTGGTGTGCGGTAATACCGGGTTCAAACTCTTTTATCGAACCATCGGGAAGCGTAATTTTAATCATTTACAAATATGATTTTTTTTATGGGGATTTTAAAGTTGAATTAGTCGTAAGTTAAAATAGTCGTAAGTTATTTAAGTCGTGAGTGATTTTAGTCGTAAATTATACTAGTCGTGAGTCTTAATAATTATAATTATTGGAGTAGCAGAATGAAATAGGGGATAGGAGGGAAAATTCATTTATGAAATTTGGAAAATATTTGTGATTTGGGCGTTCCCCGAAAAGGGGCGGGCTTGGAGTTTATCCTGACAAAGGAAGGACTTCAATCTTTTTTAATTATTCCCAGCCCCAAAAGGCTTGTTAGTAATCAAAAAAGGATTTCCGCTGCAATCCCTAACGCAACTTTCGGGACATAGAAGTTTTTTTTTCTGTTCTTTAAATGAAATAAAAGAAAATCCTTATTGGTTCAAAAACAAATATTTACCGTAAAAAGAAGTTTTCTAACCAAAAGAATTTAGTTCTTCCTTTCAATAAGTACAAAACATAATTTTACAATCTTATTTGCGATACAATTATTAAACTTTTTTTATTAACTAAAGTTTCGGAGGTAAATTAAAAGGTATTTTGGCGTTTGAATATTTACTGAAAGCATTTACAGCCAGCTTTGTGTCTTTTGCGTTTTTCCTTCGCGTTCTTTGCGGTAAAAATAATTTTAGGCTTTACCGCAAAGAACACAAAGATTTACGCAAAGTCTTTTGCTTTAATACCCAGCTAATTTTATAAAAGACCCATAATTTCATAAAAAATGATTTTTTTTAAAAATTCACTTACCAATTCAATAGAAATTCTACCTCCGAAACTTTAGTTATTAACTATCGAATTGAGGCTGAAAAAGCTTAGCAATGCGAGAGCGGGAAAAAAGTTAGCACTTGCGATAGTTGTGATATTGCTACCTTTTCGCTTTAAGCGAAGCCAGCAATTGATTACCATAAAAAGTTTTAAACTTTGTTTATATACAATCACAAGTGACGCTGAAAAGCTTAACAATGCGATAGCGGGGGGGGCTTGATTTCTGCAAACAAATCATCATTTCACAATCTAATTATTTACCATAAACAACAATACCCGAGCGTAAAATTTCTTTAATAAATGGATCGCCTTTTTCAAAATAAGCTGTCGAAAAAGTTTTAGTTTCTATCTCTAAAAATTCTTTTTTGATGTTAATTTTAGAGAAAAACTTTCTATCCTCGTAACCAAAGCCATTAAAGTTTGGAGAAACCAAAGCAACATCAATATCTGAATTAATATCGTAATTGTTGTTTGCGTATGAGCCAAACAAAATTGCTTTATCAATAGGTAGGCCGTTTAAAACTATCTCTTTTACAAATAATTGTACTTTTTCTATTATAATTTGTTGGTTAGGCATGGGGTATGTTTATAATAATTTTTAATATTTAACATTTCTTCCGTAATTTGAAAAAAAAATAGAAATGAGACAAGTAACCATTTATACAACTGACAACGAATACAATGAGTTTGTACAATTGGCAAAAAATTTACGTTACGTAAAAAAAGTGGAAACCGACGAGGGAGATAATAAAGCCACTATTATTAAAAACCTAAAAGCTGGGTTTAAAGAAATGGAATTGTTTAAAAACGGCAAGTTAAAGACAACAACGGCTGAGGATTTTTTAAATGAATTATAGCGTTAAATTATCAGATAACTTTAAAAAAGAGGCGAAAAAACTCATTAAAAAATACCCTTCCCTAAAATTAGAATTAGCAAAATTATTTGCTCAATTAGCACAAAACCCTATTTCTGGTGTTTCTTTAGGTAATTCTACTTTTATACTTTAAGAATCTTCATTTTTATAATACCTTTCAATATCTTTTTTACGGGCTTTATGCCTTTTAATCATCTGATTATGCAATA
>REAS01000133.1 GCA_004294495.1 Sphingobacteriales bacterium | reverse complement strand
GCTGGTGCCGTTATTGCTGTTGTTGCCTGTAGGCCTTATATAATACGTGACAGCAAAACTCATGTTTAAAACAAAAAACAGGTTAAATAGTAAAATAGTGATAAAGGGAGTAAACTTTAACTTCATAGCAATTTGTGATTATTTAGAAACGAGAGTTTCATATTTTATAATAAATTTATAAGTAATAAGATAATTTTTTTATCAAGATAGAATTTTTTTACTAATCTATACGCAATATTAACATTTTTGTTACAAAGTATTTTTTTCTTATATTTATTTAGCTGTAAAAATTTTTAAGCTAGAAAAATAAAATTTATTGGAATCGGGACTTAGACCACTTAATAAACAAGAATACAGTATATTAGAAAGAAAATGTTTGGAAATTTTAGATGGACCGATTGAAGTATATAAGCAAAAAACAATAAAATAAACAACACTTATTATATCATAAAAATATCCTAAAACTAAACATACTTGAGGTTTTGCTATTATATTTATGTATATAGATTTAATAAAAAGAAATATCTGCTACTTTTTTCCCTCCCACTCGGCATAAAACTGCGCTAAATAAACCAACATAAACTGGTGTCGTTCTTCGGCTAATTTTTTTCCGGTTTGGGTGTGCATGGTGTTTTTTAACAATAGCAGTTTTTCGTAAAAGTGGTTAATGGTTGGGGCGCTACTGTTTTTGTATTCCTCTTTGTTTTGGTTTAAATTGGGTGCAATAGCTGGGTTGTATAAGTCTCGGTTTTTAAAGCCACCATAATTAAATGCCCGGGCTATGCCAATTGCTCCCATAGCATCTAAACGGTCGGCGTCTTGTACAACTTGCATTTCTTTTGAAGTAAAAGTTTGCTTATCAAAACTGTTTTTAAAACTCATGTTTTTAATAATTTGTTGTACATGCACAACCACAGTTTCGTTAATATTTAAGCTACGTAAAAATTGGGTAGCTTTTGCTGGGCCAATATCTTCGTTTCCATTATTAAATTTACTATCGGCAATATCGTGTAGCAAAGCGGCTAATTGCACTACAAAAACATCAGCAGTTTCTTCATGGGCTATATGCAAAGCGGTTTTATACACCCGCTCTACATGAAACCAATTGTGTCCAGCTTCGGCACCAGCCAATTCTTGTTTAACAAAATTTATGGTAGCAGTTATTTCCAAAATGTATTTTTGTTACAAATAAACGGTTAATTTTAGGCATTCGTGGCAATAAAATTTTTTGTTTGAAATGCCACAAATGCACTAATCTGGGAGCATACGTTTCTATAGTTTGGTTTTAAATCTGATTATTCGTGGCAACACAATTCCGATGTAATTTTTGTTTATTTTTGTATAAAAATTAAGAGATGACTATTTTATACGATTTGGTTATAAAAAATTTTATATAATTTGTAATGAGTTAACTAATTTACAGTTAAAGTGCGTTAACGATTGAAGCGGCATACTTTTTTTTATGCCATATCTCCCCCTTCGGGGGTCGGGGGGATAAGCAATAAAAAAAAGATATAGCGAAAAGCGTGTTAAAACGCCCATACCATATTAAAAATTTAAAAAAATATTCTATCGATAAAATCCAATTTATTACCTTAAATTATGTTAAAGCAACTATTTATTACCGCTCTGTTTTTTATAAGTACCTCGTTTACTGTACCAAGCTATAAAATGGCTAAGTTAAAGTATAATGGCGGCGGCGATTGGTATGCAAACCGAACCGCCTTGCCCAACTTGATTAGCTTTTGCAACCAAAACCTTAAAACTAATTTTAGTGCCGATGAGGCAACGGTGGAAGCTGGCAGTGCCGATATTTTTAATTATCCTTTTGTATATTTAACTGGCCATGGAAACGTAGTTTTTGACAGTCAGGAAGCAAAAAACCTTCGTAATTACCTAATTGGAGGAGGTTTTTTGCATATTGATGATAATTACGGATTAGATAAATACATAAGGCCACAAATGAAATTGGTTTTCCCGGAACTTGATTTTGTAGAACTACCACCCAGCCACGCCATTTACAACCAAACCTTTAAATTTGCTAAAGGTTTACCCAAAATACACCAACACGATGGCAAGCAACCACAGGGTTTTGCCTTAATTTACAAAGGTAAAATTGTTTGTTTTTATAGTTACGAGTGCGATTTGGGAAACGGATGGGAAGATTTTGGCACCTACCCCGATGATAGCCAAGAAAGCCGACAAAAAGCCTTAAAAATGGGTGCCAATTTGGTACAATATGCATTTAGTAATTAAGCATAAGCCCTAAAACTATACATCTATATCAGGGCAAACGCATTTAACTTTGCCATAAGAATAAAAAATATTTTAACTTAAACAAAATTAATTTAAGCACAATAAACCCTCTCGGGTTTATTACC
>REAS01000176.1 GCA_004294495.1 Sphingobacteriales bacterium | reverse complement strand
TTAAACAGAAAAAACCCTCGAAATCACAAACCTAAAAAATTGTACAATATGGTGTATAAAAGAATATAGATATTGCTTAAGTAAACGACATTGATATATGATAACTCGTTTTCTGACATTTATAATATAAGATTATTAGTATTTAAATAAAGTAAACCACACAAATTTACAATGCTAAAAACTTTGCGAACTTTGCGTTATTTAACTTTTCTTTGCGTGAAAAAATACTAAACAGCCAAATCCTCCATTATTTTAGCAATTTTCTCTTCCAACAACTGATCGGTTGCAGCAAAAGCTTCTTTGTTATCCAACACAGTATTAACGCTGCAATAAAATTTTATTTTAGGTTCGGTGCCAGATGGGCGAGCCGATATTATGCTACCATCTTCAGTTATAAACTGCAACACATCCGATTTTGGTAACTCAATATCAACAACTTGCCCATTAAGTAAATTGGTTTCTTTTTGTAAAGTATAATCTTTTAGAGTAACCACTTTTGCACCGCCAAGGTTTGCAGGTGGGTTGTTTCTAAAACGCTCCATCATAGCAACAATTTCCTCGGCACCGGTTTTACCTTTTTTAGTAATTGATACCAGTTTTTCTTTAAAGAAACCATATTGCAAATACATATCAATTAAGGCTTCGTACAAACTGCTGCCTTGATCTTTGTAAAAAGCAGTCATTTCGGCAATAAAAGCACAAGATACTACAGCATCTTTATCACGCACAAAATCGCCAACTAAATAGCCATAACTTTCTTCACCACCTACAATAAAGGTTTTTTTACCTTCCAATTCAGTCATTATTTGGCCAATAAATTTAAAACCCGTTAAGGTATTATAGCAAGTAACATTTTTGGCTTCAGCTATTTTATCTATTAGGTTTGAGGTTACAATAGTTTTTACAATATATTCGTTACCCGTAAACTTACCTTCCTTTTCCCAAGCACTAAGCATATAATTTACCAGCAAACTACCAGTTTGGTTACCATTTAATAACTCGAAATCGCCAACTAAGTTTTTTACTGCTATACCCACACGGTCGGCATCTGGGTCGGTGGCTAGTACCAAATCGGCATTGGTATCTTGTGCTTTTTTTAATGCAAGTGTTAATGCTTCTTTCTCTTCAGGATTTGGGTAAACTACCGTAGGGAAATTACCATCGGGTGTAATTTGCTCGTCAACCAAAATCACATTAGTAAAACCAAACATTTCTAAAGCCTTAGGCACTAGCGTAATACCTGTACCGTGTATGGGCGAAAAAACTATTTTTAAATCGTGTTGGTTTTTTATAGCCTGTGGCGAAACCGAAAGTGATGTTATTTTATCTAAGTAAAGTTGGTCCATTTCTTCGCCAATTAACTCAATATTTTCTTCTTTAAAATTAAAATTCACTTCGTTAATGTTGGTAATTTTACCCACTTCATCCATCACTGATTTATCATCGGGCGCAACAAATTGGCCACCATCCTCGGCGTAAGCTTTATAACCATTATACTCTTTTGGGTTGTGCGATGCCGTAATTACAACACCACTTTGGCACCCTAATTCTCTAACCGCAAATGATAGTAAAGGCGTTGGACGTAAGGCCCTAAAAAAGTAAACATAAATACCGTTGGCCGAAAAAACTTCGGCAGTTGTGCGGGCAATAAAATCAGACTGGTTGCGGCTATCGTATGCTATGGCAACTTTTATTTTTTGGTTAGGATATTTTGCCTTTAAAAAATTACATAAACCTTGTGTTGCGGTGCCAATTGTATATTTATTTATACGGTTGCTACCAGCTCCCATAATACCACGTAAACCACCTGTACCAAACTCTAAATCTTTGTAAAAAGAATCGGTAAGTTCGGTTGTTGCATTGCTATCAATTAGTTTCTGAATTTCTTGTTTTGTGGCAGCATCGTAATTGCCTGTTAGCCATGAGTTAATTTTGTTTTGAATAGGGGTTTCTAAAGACATTGGGTAAAATTATTTGAAGTAAATTGGATTAATTATTATGATTTTTTGTGATACAATAATAAACAAATTAATAGATTTTGCTATATCCAGATTGGCATATTAGCAATAAAAAAAAATGTTAAAAATCAGGTTAACTGGTACAAATATCTTTGTATGGTGTTTTCTAATCCTAAATAAAGCGCATCGCAAATTAAAGCATGGCCAATGCTAACTTCTAATAAATTAGGTATGTTTTGTGCAAAATATTGTAGATTATTTAAATCTAAATCATGCCCTGCATTAACTCCTAAACCAACTTTATGGGCAGTTTGTGCTGCTATAATATAAGGTGCGATTGCTGTCTCGCGATCTAAATTGTAATTATTGGCATAAGATTCGGTATATAATTCTATTCGATGTGCGCCCGTAGTTTTTGCAGCTTCTACCATTTCGGGGTTAGCATCAACAAAAAGCGAAACCCTAATATTTGCTGCTGCAAATACACCAACACTATCTTGTAAAAAATTTTGGTGTTTTATGGTATCCCAACCGTGGTTGCTGGTTATTTGCCCTAAAACATCGGGCACTAAAGTTACCTGTGTTGGTTTATTTGCTAATACCAATTCAACAAATTTTGACTCGTTGCAATTTCCTTCAATGTTAAACTCTGTGGCAATAGCGGCTTTTAAGTCAAAAACATCTTGGTAACGTATATGTCTTTCATCGGGCCTGGGGTGTACAGTAATTCCCTGTACACCAAAACGCTCGCAATCTAAAGCTGTTTTAACTAAATCGGGATTGTTACCTCCCCTAGCGTTACGTAAAGTGGCAATTTTATTAATATTAACTGATAATTTGGTTTGTAACATTTACAAATATAAAAACTATAAACCACCTAGCAATTCAAATGTATGAAAGAAGCATATTCAAAATTTAATATTTGCTCAATAAATTTATAATATTGCTTAATTATTTTATCGAAAAAATGGATTACGAAAAATATAAGTGTACTGAAATTAATAACCGACTATTTAGTAACGAATTAATCAACCAATTATCGTCCAAAAATCCCTTACACAACTGGCAAATTATTGGTGAATCGTATTTAGGGAAACCTATTAAAATGTTAAGCGTGGGTAAAGGCCCAATAAATATTTTATTGTGGAGCCAAATGCATGGCGATGAACCCACCGCTACAGCTGCAATTTTTGATTTAATAAATTTTTTTTTCGCTAGTGCGGATGATCAACAATCACTTAGAGAGAATATACTTTTAAAATGTACACTTTATTTTATTCCAGTATTAAACCCCGATGGTTTAGAAAATTATACCCGCAGAAATGCTCAAGGTATTGATATTAATCGCGATTTTTTAGCCCAACAATCGCCGGAAGGCAAAATATTAACTGATATAAGAAACCATATTAAGCCACATTTTTGTTTTAACCTTCACGACCAAAGCACTTTATATTGCACAGCAAATCAACAACAACTTGTTGCAATTGCCTTTTTAGCACCAACTTTCGATAATTTAAAAACAGTAAATTGGATTAGAGAACAAGCCATAAAAGTAATTATTTGTATGGCCGAAGAATTACAAAATTACATTCCGGGTAAAATTGCTAGGTTTAATGATGATTTTGAACCCCGAGCTTTTGGCGATAATTTTCAAAAATTGGGTTCATCTACTATATTGTTAGAAAGCGGGGGTTATGCAAACGACGACGAAAAACAAGAAATCAGAAAATTTAATTTTATTGCATTAATAAAGGCTTTTGAGGTTATTGCCCAACAATCTTACCAAGAAAAAGATATTTTAAATTATTTAATGATACCCTTAAATAGCAAAGAAATTTATCACATTTTATTTAAAAATGTTTCTTATACGGCTGATAACAAAAAATATACAATAGATATTGCTTTAAATTATACTGAGGTTTTTGATAAAGAAACCAGAAGTATAACCAAAAAATGGAATGTTGAAGATTGTGGCGACCTTAGCGCTTTTACAGCCTACCAAGTATTTGATGGGCACAACTTAACTACACACAAAAGCGTAAACCCAAATATTTTTGCAACCTTACAAATATTTAACAAACAACAAAACCTTGTGTATAATTGGCAAAACGGCACAAAATTAATTTAAAATATAAATAATACATGGCATTAAATTTTGTGTGGATTGGCTTTTTTGTAATCGCTTTTACAATTGCATTAATAAAATTAATATTTTTTGGCGATACGCAAATATTTACAAATGTGGTAAATGGGATGTTCGAAAGCTCGAAAACTGGAGCCGAAATATCGTTAGGATTAATTGGTATCATGAGTTTTTGGATGGGTATTATGAAAATTGGCGAAAAGGCAGGAATGATTACCCTTTTTGCAAAAGGAGTAAATCCGTTTTTTAGCAAACTTTTTCCGGGTGTACCCAAAAATCATCCAGCAAATGGCTCAATAATTATGAATTTTTCGGCAAATATGTTGGGTTTAGATAATGCAGCCACACCTGTTGGTTTAAAAGCAATGCAAGAACTGCAAGAACTAAATCCCGATAAAGAAACTGCTACCAATGCCCAAATTATGTTTTTGGTGCTAAACACGGCTGGCATAACTTTAATACCCACATCGGTAATTGCTTTACGAATGGCAAATGGTGCAGCTAACCCTGCCGATATTTTTATTCCATCATTAATTGCCACTTTTATATCGTTTACAACAGGCATGATTGCAGTTTCTATTTTTCAAAAAATAAACCTTTTTAAACTACCAATTCTATTGTTTTTAGGTGGATTTTTGGGATTAATGGCCATAATGTATTTTAGTTTTGCAGGTTTGCCGGCGCAACAAATTCAAACTTTTACAGGCTTAATTGGCGGACTATTAATTTTTAGTATTGTGATGCTGTTTATTGGTTTTGGTGCCCTAAAAAAAATAAACGTTTACGATGCTTTTATTGATGGCGCAAAAGATGGTTTTACAACTTCGGTAATGATTATTCCTTTTTTAATTGCTATTTTAGTTGCAATAAGTGCTTTTAGAACAACTGGTTGTATGGATTATTTAGTTAACGGGATTGGTGCAGCAGTTGCTTATTTCGGCTTCGATACCGCATTTGTACCTGCCCTACCTGTTGGTATTATGAAAACCCTAAGCGGCGGAGGTGCCCGTGGCCTAATGGTTGATGTAATGAAAACCTACGGGGTTGATTCTTTTCAAGGTCGTTTAGCGAGTATTATTCAAGGCTCAAGTGAAACTACTTTTTATGTTTTAGCAGTTTATTTCGGTTCGGTTGGTATAAAAAACTCAAAACACGCATTGGTTTGTGGCTTAATAGCCGATTTTGTGGGTTTAATTGCAGCAATATTCGTTGCGTATTTGTTTTTTGGAAAATGATTTTACTTAGTTCTACGTCAAAAACGGTAAATTATAACTCAAATATATTCAGAATAAACAGGTCTGCGATTGGGGGCGGCCTAGCTGTTGTTTGGAAAGGAAGACCAATAAATTTTATGCAGAAACTCACATTAACCACTTACTAAGCAAGGCGCAGCGTGTTGCACAAACCCTGTTTAAGCACCAAATTGTTACCACGCCTCGAATTGCGCCATTAAAAATTTATTGAGCATTCCCGACAAACCTCGGCAAGCCTTGCCTGCCTGCCGGACAGGCAGGATTCTTTTGTTCCTTTCTCATCAAGGAGAAAGAACAAAAAAAAATGCCTTTTAAATTTCCTTATAGCTTAGCTTAAAATAAAACCACATAAAAAGCGAAGTACGTTTCACTTCAATAAACTCACCGCCCTACAAACCGTTTTTTTGCCATAACGTAAATTTAATTTATCTAAAGTTTGGTACAGTTGTGCTTGCATTTTATTGTCATCAAATATATTTAGTTGATAATGCCCTTGTACGAGATTACTAAATTTTACCCCAATTAATCTCACAGGTGTTTGCTGGTCATAAATTTTTTTAAAAATATTTTTAATTTGTGTAATTAATAAATGGTCGGCAGCGGTTGCTCCTACTTTAACTTGGTGAGTAAATGTGCTAAAATTACTGTATCGTATTTTTAAGGTTAAACAAGTGGTTAAAAAACCCTCCTGCCTAATTTTAGCACATAAACCTTCAGTTATTTCAATAATATTAGCTTCCAAAAATTTAACATCGCAAGTGTCTTTTTCAAAAGTAGTTTCCGATGAAATAGATTTCCTATCGGAATAAGGAATTACAGGCGAAAAATAAATCCCGTTTGCTTTTTGCCATATTGTTAAACCCTGTTTACCAAAATTAAGTTCTAATTTACTTACCGGCATTTGCTGTAAATCGCTAATGGTAAAAACTCCCATTGTGTTTAATTTAGCTACCGCTTTTTCGCCAATCATAGGAATTTTACCAACTAACAAAGGTGCTAAAAAAGCTTTTTCTGTTCCGGTTGGTACATGTAAATAATTACTAGGTTTTGCAATACCAGTTGCAATTTTAGAAACCGTTTTATTTACCGATAAACCAAAAGAGATGGGTAACAAAGTTTCGGCAGTAATTTTCTCTCTCAATTCTATCGCTAATTTTAGCGTACCGAAATATTTATCCATACCCGTCATATCAATATAAAACTCATCAATCGAGCTTTTTTCGAAAAGTGGTACATGTTTGGAAATAATTTCGGTAACTTCTTTAGATGCATTAATATAACTTTGATAATCACTTCTTACAAAAATTAAATGCGGACAAAGTTTTAGCGCCAATTTACCCGGCATTGCTGCATGTACACCAAATTTTCGGGCTTCGTAACTGCATGATGCTATAACCCCACGTTCGCCGGGGTCGCCAATAGCCACTGGTTTGCCCAATAATCTATTATCCTTTCGGCATTCTACCGAAACAAAAAAAGAATCTAAATCAATATGGATAATTTGTGTTTGCAACATTTAGCGCTATTAAAAATCAAATATAATACTAATTTTTTTCAACATTTAAAATAAACAATGAGCAAAAAAGTTTTAAATTTTACATCAAATGAAATTAACTAATTAAAGAAAATTGCTTTTTTTTCACACTTCTAAACTACAACTAAAACCATAAATTAATAAAATCGAAAAATGTAATAACTCATATTTTGGTGAACCATTTTTTTTCAAACTCTAATCATTTTACGCAGAATTCAACTTTTTTTAATTCGAAACAACAAATTGAACCAAATACCGTTTTTAAGTTTAGTCTATTTATTTGAATAAATGCAGCTGCAATAAGGTTTATTGTAAAATATAATTTGTTGAGGGGCTAAATGGCAGAATATAATTTTTTTATTTTTTTTATTGATTTAAATCATAATACCAGCTATCTTGAGAATTCAAACCAAGTAAAAAATATAAGTTAAAAAAATGTTTAAAACGGCTAATCAAACTCAATGCAAAAAAAATTTTTTCACACAAAAATCTATGTTATTTAACTCCGATTTTTGTTTTAAAAATTGCAAATTTTTGGGATGCTATAATCAATCATAAATCAAAACTAAGTTTACAACAAACAGGCAATCAAAAATCACAAATCAAAATGTCGTACTATAATAAAAAAACAATAGTTTACCTAGATGGAGAATTTAAGAGTTTAAAAAACGCTGAAATTAATCCGTTTAGCCAAACGCTGCATTATGGTGTCGGTGTTTTTGATGGGATTAGATCGTACCAAACCGAAAACGGCATTAAACTTTTTAAAGCCCGCGAACATTTCGAAAGGTTAAAATCATCTTGCAAAAAAATAAATTTACCCTTTACTTGGGATATTAAACAACTAACCGAAGACGCCTATAAACTTTTAGATAACAACAACTTAGGCAACGCTTACATTCGCCCAATTGTTTATGCCGACCCTAATATGTCGCTATCAAAACCAACTGGCACACACATTATGTTAATGGCTTGGGAGTGGGATTCTTATTTTGGCGATAAATTATTAAAAACCTGCATCTCGTCATACAAAAAACCCGATGCAAAATCTTGCCTTATCGAACACAAAATAACGGGCAATTACGTAAACTCTACTTTAGCCGCCATAGCCGCTAAAGAACAAGGTTTTGATGAAGCCTTACTATTAGATAATCAAGGATTTGTGGCACAATCGCCTGGGGCAAATATTTTTATTGAAAAAAACGGTAAATTATATACACCGCCAACAGGCAATATTTTACCAGGCATAACCCGCAAAACCATAATGTCTATCAGTTCTATTTTAGAAATTGATGTACAAGAAAAACAATTTACCGCTGCCGATTTAAAAACCGCCGATGGTGCTTTTTTATGTGGTACCGCTACCGAAATTATTGGTATCGAATCGGTTGATGATAGTGTTTTCGAAATGCCTTTTCAAGATAGTTTAGGGGCAATTTTAAAACGAGCTTACCGCAGTTTGGTAATGGATAAAAACAATTACGAAGTATTAATATAAACACAAATGGAATTAAATAAATACAGCAAAACCATCACTCAAGACCCAACTCAACCTGCATCGCAAGCTATGCTTTACGGCATTGGTTTAACCAAACAAGATTTGGCAAAAGCCCAAGTTGGCATTGTAAGTATGGGTTACGATGGCAATACCTGTAATATGCACCTAAACGATTTAGCTGCAATTGTAAAAAAAGGGGTTTGGGATAACGATTTAGTGGGCTTAATGTTTCATACTATTGGCATTAGCGATGGCATAACCAATGGTACCGAAGGTATGCGTTACTCGCTAGTATCCAGAGATATAATTGCCGATTCTATCGAAACCGTTTGCGGTGGTCACTATTACGATGGTGTTATTGCCCTACCCGGTTGCGACAAAAATATGCCAGGAGCCATAATGGCAATGGGTAGGTTAAACCGCCCAGCAATTATGGTTTATGGCGGAAGCATACACTCGGGGCATTACAAAGGCCAAACGTTAAACATTGTATCAGCTTTTGAAGCTTTAGGGCAAAAATTAGCTGGTAATATTAGCGATGAGGATTTTGAGGGCGTAGTGCAACATTCTTGTCCGGGTGCTGGAGCTTGTGGCGGAATGTATACTGCTAATACCATGTCATCAGCTATTGAAGCTTTAGGAATGAGTTTGCCTTACAGTTCATCTAACCCTGCATTAAGTCAAGAGAAAAAAGACGAGTGTTTAGAAGCCGGAAAATTTATTAGAATACTGCTTGAAAAAGATATCAAGCCAAAAGACATCATGACCCGTAAGGCATTTCATAATGCAATGGTATTGATTATGGTTTTAGGCGGCTCCACCAATGCCGTTTTACATATGATTGCGATGGCAAAATCAGTTGGTATAGATTTAACCATGGCCGATTTCCAACAAATTAGCGATACAAATCCTGTAATTGCAGATTTAAAACCAAGCGGAAATTATATGATGGAAGATGTGCATGAACTTGGGGGTACACCTGCCGTAATGAAATATTTGCTAAAAAAAGGATTGATTTTCGGCGATTGCTTAACCGTAACAGGTAAAACGGTTGCAGAAAACGTAGCGGAGGCTAAAGATTTAGATTTTGAAGCACAAACAGTAATTCGCCCGATAGAAAAACCTATTAAAGCAACTGGCCATTTACAAATGCTTTACGGAAACATTGCCGAGCAAGGCAGTGTAGCAAAAATATCAGGAAAAGAAGGTGAAAAATTCACTGGCCCGGCCAGAGTATTTAATGGAGAATTTGAACTGATTGCAGGCATATCATCAGGAAAAGTAAAAGCTGGGGATGTTGTAGTGATTAGATATGTTGGGCCAAAAGGTGGTCCAGGAATGTCTGAGATGTTGAAACCAACCTCAGCAATTTTTGGAGCAGGTTTGGGTTCATCAGTAGCTTTAATTACAGATGGAAGATTTTCTGGTGGTACACATGGTTTTGTGGTTGGGCACATTGTTCCCGAAGCTTTTGAAGGTGGAAACATTGCATTAATTAATGATAACGACATTATTGAAATAGATGCAACTAATAACACCATCAATGTTTTATTAAGTGTTGAAGAATTAGCTTTAAGAAAAACTACATGGAAACAACCAGAACCTCCGGTAAAAAGCGGGGTATTGTATAAATATTTTAAGTTAGTAAAAAACGCTACCCAAGGTTGCGTTACCGACGAAGATTAATTGATTGTTTTAAGCTAAATTAAAAACTCAATGCAAATTATAAAAAGCATACAAAACAGAATTTACAATATACGTGGCGAACGTGTGTTGTTAGATTTTGATTTAGCCGCTTTGTACGAGGTGGAAACTAGGGTTTTAAACCAAGCTGTAAAACGAAACATCAAACGGTTTCCAGAAGATTTTATGTTTCAACTAACCTCAATTGAGTATCAGGATATATTATCTGTAGTTGAAATACAAACCTTTAGCTCTAATGATAGCCATACAGCCAACCCATCACAAATTGTGACCGGTTCACAAAAACACAGGAGCAAAGATTTTTTACC
>REAS01000126.1 GCA_004294495.1 Sphingobacteriales bacterium | reverse complement strand
CCTATATACTACTTAAAAATACAACAAAAAGCGCATATAAAAAAATCATTTTTGATTAAAATATCGTGTACTTTTGCTTAAGTAAACGACATTGGTATATATACATTTATTATCAATTATTAGTCCGATAAATTTCCAAGTTATTAATTTAAATTTACGATAGGGAACGCACTACTTCATATTTATAAAAGCCATAAATTTTAATCTAAATAACTTTCAAACAACTCTTTGCATATATACTCTCTTCGGTGGCTAGGGGGAATTTATCCCGCCCAATTTTCCCTATCCAAACTTCTAAAATGTATAGCTTCAGCCAAGTGTTCCAATTTAATTTCATCACTTAAATCTAAATCAGCAATAGTACGGGCAACTTTTAAAATTCTATCGTAAGCCCTAGCCGATAATCCCAATTTCTCCATCGCCTTTTTAAGTAGCATTTGCCCAGCATCACTAATAGGGCAAATATCACGAACCATTTGCGGGCTCATTTGCGCATTACAATAAATATTATGGTGCTCGGCAAACCTTAAATTTTGCATTTCTCTAGCCTTTATTACACGGCCTCTAATAGTTTCGCTATTTTCCGATTTTCGTAACGATGAAAGTTCATCAAAATTTACAGGCGTAACTTCAACATGTAAATCAATACGGTCTAACAAAGGTCCGCTCACCTTACTTAAATACTTTTGTACAACACCAGGGCCACAAACACATTCTTTTTCCGGGTGATTGTAATATCCACACGGACAAGGGTTCATAGCGGCAATCAACATAAAACTTGCAGGGTAATCAACCGATGCCTTTGCCCTGGCAATAGTTACTTTTCGGTCTTCTAAAGGTTGTCGCATAACCTCTAAAACAGTTCGCTTAAACTCGGGTAATTCATCTAAAAACAAAACCCCATTGTGCGCTAACGATATTTCCCCTGGTTGTGGGTTTCCCCCTCCACCTACCAAAGCCACGTCCGAAACAGTATGGTGTGGCGATCGAAACGGCCTTGTAGTTAATAATGCATCCGTAGCCGAAAGCTTCCCCGCTACCGAGTGTATTTTGGTTGTTTCTAACGCCTCATATAAATTCAACGGTGGCAAAATGGTCGGCAAACGTTTAGCCAACATCGTTTTACCCGCCCCTGGCGGACCAATTAATATGGCATTATGCCCACCAGCCGCCGCAATCTCTAACGATCGCTTAATATTCTCTTGCCCTTTAACATCCGAAAAATCCGCATCATACTTATTAACTGCGTAGCTAAATTCATCTCTAGTATCAACAATAGTTTTTTCAGGGAAAATCGAATCTCTAAAAATCGCAACCACTTGGTCTAAATGCGTAACACCATAAACATCAATATCGCTAACAATTGCCGCTTCTCGGGCATTTTGTTTTGGTAAAATAATACCTTTAAATCCTTCTTTTTTTGCTTGTATCGATATTGGTAAAGCCCCTTTAATAGGTTGCACCGCACCATCTAACGACAGTTCACCCATTATAATGTATTGCTCAATCTCATCGTTGGGTATCTGGTTCGATTGCGCCAAAATACCAATAGCAATAGTTAAATCATATGCCGATCCCTCTTTGCGTATATCCGCCGGAGCCAAATTAACCACAATTTTCTGCCTCGGCATTTTATATTTAGCAGTACTAAAAGCACTTTCAATCCTAAACATACTCTCTTTAACTGCATTATCTGGTAACCCAACTATAAAATAATTAGTCCCCGAAATAATGTTAACCTCAACCATAATAGTTTTAGCCTCAACACCATAAACCGCACTTCCAAATGTTTTAACAGGCATATTTTTTTTATGGGGAAAATTAGGAAAAAAATATCAATTATATTAGCGCTAAACTTTTTCTATTTTATAGCGTTAATAAAACATGCCTCAATACGTAATTCTTTTCGATGGTGTTTGCAATCTCTGTAATACCTTTGTGCAATTTATTATAAAGCATGACAAAAAAGATAAGTTCTCATTTGCCCCATTACAATCAAATTATGCCATAGAGGTTATAAAAAATCATAACCTAAATAACAACCAATTACAATCCGTCGTATTTATTGCCAATCAAAAAATTTACACAAAGTCTAATGCCGCATTACAAATAGCCAAACATTTGGGTGGCTTATGGTCATTATTTGGCTGTTTAAACATTTTTCCGCTAAAATTACGAGATGCGGTTTACAATTATGTAGCAAAAAACCGTTACAAATGGTTTGGCAAAAAACAAAGTTGTATGGTACCAACCGCAAACCTCAAAAACAAATTTTTACAATAAATCCACTACCATCTTAAAATCCGAATCAATAAATTCGTTTAAAATCATCAGAAAAGGTCATTATAGTACTCAATTACCCCCGCTAGTCGGGCTTTCCGTTTCAAGTCCGTCCAACACCCAAAGCCACCCCACTTCGGGCTTTCCTCTT
>REAS01000175.1 GCA_004294495.1 Sphingobacteriales bacterium | reverse complement strand
CCGAATATAGTGAAATTTTAAGGAAGAAAAAAGTCTTTAAATCATTGATTTACTGACTTTTTCTCTTCCTTTTTTATGCCGGTCTGCGGAGTTAAGGAATTAATAAAAAAACTGCTCTAAACCTTCTTTTTTGGCGTTTTTTATTTAAATTGAGTTTTAATTTTTAGCAAATTTGTGTTAGGGATTGCAGCGGTTAGCCCACAGGTTTGCTTTGCAACGCAGCAAACCGAGGACTATGAGCGTAAAGCCCGCCCCCTTTTTTGAGAGGGGGAACACCCAAATAATTTGAACCTAAATTTTAGAAGCACTTTATTTAAATACTAAGCCCAATGTACAAAATATCAACTTCGCCCAGCAATGTGCAACAAGTGTTAAGTAAACATTTGCTTACCGATGGTTACGACCTTACTTTTGATTTAGAAAAAAGCCAAGGAGTGTATTTTTACGATTCGAAACATAAACGTACCATGTTAGATTTTTTTACCTGCTTTGCATCGGTACCGTTGGGTTATAACCACCCAAAAATGCTTAACGACGAAGAATTTAAAAAAAACCTACTGTTGGCGGCAATGGGAAACCCATCAAACTCTGATATTTATACCACCCAATATGCCCAGTTTGTTGAAACTTTTTCTAGAATTGGCATACCCAGCTATTTGCCTCACGCTTTTTTTATTGCTGGCGGAGGCTTAGCCATAGAAAATGCGCTAAAAGCTGCTATGGATTGGAAAGTGCAAAAAAACTTTGCTAAAGGTTACCGACACGAAAAAGGTTTGCAGGTTTTACATTTCGACCAAGCTTTTCATGGTCGTACAGGTTACACCCTAAGTTTAACCAACACACTACCCGATAAAACCAAATGGTACGCCCAATTTAATTGGCCACGGGTAAGCATTCCGAAAATAAAGTTCCCTTACGGGGATGCCAATCACGATGATTTAGTGCAACGAGAGTTGCAATCTATTAGGCAAATTAAAACTGCTTTTGCCCAAAACCCCGATGATATTTGCGCCATAATTATTGAACCTATACAAGCCGAAGGTGGCGATAACCACGTAAGGCAAGAATTTTTAGAACAATTACGCCTAATTTGCGACGAAAACGATGCCTTACTTATTTACGATGAAGTGCAAACTGGCGTTGGTTTAAGCGGTAAGTTTTGGTGTCACCTACATTTTGGAGAAAAAGCCCGTCCCGATATTATTGCTTTTGGTAAAAAAATGCAGGTGTGCGGGGTTTTGGCTGGCGGCCGAATTGATGAAATTGAAAACAATGTTTTTAAAGTACCTTCTCGCATAAACTCTACCTGGGGTGGTAATTTGGTTGATATGGTGCGGGCATCTAAAATATTAGAAATTATAGAAGAAGATAATTTGTGTGATAACGCCGCACAAGTTGGTGAATATTTACAAAATGGTTTACAAGATATTGCTTTACAGGATGATAGAATTAGCAATGTGCGTGGCCGTGGTTTGCTAACTGCTTTTGATTTTGCCGATAACCAAACCCGTAACCGCTTTATTAATCAAGGTTTTAAACATAATGTATTGTTTTTAGGCTGTGGCAATTATACGGTACGCTTTAGACCGGCATTAATTATGCAAAAACAACATATTGATGAGGGTTTGGATTTGATAAAAAAAGTGTTGGGAAGTATTTAGGTTGGTATTTTGAGGAATTTTAATTGTGAAGTTTGACTCTTCGCCATAATGTATGGGTGGGTGATTTTATTAAAATATTAAGCATATATTTTCTTTTTCCTTGGTGAAAAATAAACAAAAAATCCTACCGGCAGGCAAGGCTTGCTATGATTTGTCGGGTATGCTCAATAAATTTTTTATAACGCAATTCAAGGCGCACAGAAAATTCAAAAGGTAAAATTCAAAAATCCTTCCAAGCGTTTAAATTTTTTTAATTTTTAATTTTGACTTTATTCGGCTTCCCTATCCAAATAATAGCTTGGCTGCCGGCGGGCAGGCTAGGCCCGCCCCCAATCGCACACCTGTTTAATGGTAATAAATCTATTATTAAAAGTCTGTCCAAAGTTTTTGGCGAAGAGCCTATAGTATTAAAAATTATTGCATTTCGGCAAGCCTTTTTTTACCTACCAAATCAAACACATCTTAAAAATATCAGATAATTTTAGTTTTCAATATTAAAAATATCGGATAATTTTAGTTTTCAATCTTAAAAATATCGGATAATTTTAAGATAGCATTAAAAAATATTGTATATTTGAATATATAATATTAATATATGGAACGGAAATACGCCTTACAGTTGCTAAAAAATCATTTACATAAACCTCAACATACCCTAATAATTGGGGCAAGGCAAATAGGAAAAACTACGCTTGTTAAACAATTGGCGCAGCAACTAAAACAAGCTAACGAAGTATATTATTTTGTTACGTTTGAAGACCCAAGCATATTAGAAGCCGTAAACCAACACCCCGAAAATATATTTAATTTTACCCAGCTACCAGCTGCCCTGCCTGATGATAAAAGGTTGTATTTGATTATAGATGAGGTACAATACGCTAAAGAACCCAGTAATTTTTTAAAATTACTGTACGATAAATATGCCCCAAAACTTAAAATTATTGCAACCGGCAGCAGTGCTTTTTATATTGATAAAAGTTTTAAAGATAGTTTGGCAGGCCGAAAGCAAATATTTGAATTTTATCCACTTGCGTTTGATGAGTTTTTGCATTTTAAACAAGAAGACGAACTTATTACCGACTGGCAACAAATGGTAGAGCGGCCAAATTACCAAGGTGTAAATAGAAATAAAATAAATACGCTGTTTGATGAGTATTTAATATACGGTGGCTACCCAGCTGTTGTACTGGCACAAAGCCTGCCCGAAAAACAAGAATTACTGCAAGAGTTGGTAAGCAGCTATATGAAAAAAGATGCATTAGAAGCGGGTATTAAAGAAGAACTAAAGTTTTTTGAATTGGCTAAAATACTAGGCGACCAAATTGGTAATTTGGTAAACAACCACGAATTAGCCAATACCCTAAAAATGGCCAGCACAACCGTAGAAAACTATATTTATTTGATGCAAAAAACTTTTATAGTGCAACTGTTAGTTCCGTTTTACGGAAACGTACGCAAAGAATTAACCAAAATGCCCAAAGTTTATTTTAACGATAATGGCTTGCGCAATGCTTTATTAAACAATTTTAATACTTTAAACAACCGAGCAGATAAAGGTGCGTTGCTAGAAAACTACGTTTATAACCGCCTAAAAACACTCTACGGCCAAAGCAACCTACATTTTTGGCGTACCGCCGATGGAAACGAAGTAGATTTTGTGGTAAAACAACCCGAACACAAGGGTTTAGCCTACGAAGTTAAATACAACGATGCGCAGTTTAAACCTAATAAGTATAAAAAATTTACAGAGGCGTATCCTGGGTTTGATTTTGGTTGTATAAGTAAAGAGGTGGGTAGGGGTGGGGTAAAAGAAGCTGTTAGGATGTGAATCTGAGTTTACCTAGACTAAAATTTTATTTTCTTCCATTTTTATTAAAAAAAAAGATTTTTATAGTCGAACCAAATATTTGCCTTATCCTATTCTTCTATTAAATAAATTTAATTTTAACTTTTAAACTACTTTAAGTTAATATTAAATTCATATGAAACATTGAAATAAAAAATATTTTTAATATTAAATTTGATATTATTTTGTTATTTGTGAAATTTTTGCAATTTTTTTATGAATTTTTATAAAAAGAATTTCTAAGTTTGCAAAGAATTATAAGTTGTAATTTATTTGACAATTTTAATCTACCTAGTATATTTATTTTGAACAGTATAATTTTTTTTTCTCATCTGGACGCTATTGTCATCACATATATTAAATTTTATGAAAAAATTATTCTTATTAACAGTGTTAATTACGGGCTTGTGGGCGTGTAAAAAGCAAGAGATTGCCCCCCCCCCCCCCCCCTGCCAACTCTTTAAGTCCATCTAAGGGCAAGGTAAGGCCTCTAGAGGCAGGAGACGGCAAGTGGGACTTATTAGGTTTTGGTTATGATGTTACTGGTCAGTATGCCAATGAAAGTTCATCAGGTTTTAAAATTATCAACGTTGAAAAATTGAAGCTCCAAAACAGTAATTATGTTTTAAGCTCTACCATTTCAACTACTTTAGATAGTGCTTCCTATGGCGAAAACGCTGAAGTTATTTCTACTTATATATCTAAGAAAATAAAGCAAACCGCAGGTTTCAAATTATTTAAGGGCGCATTAGATTTTAAGACCGATAATACTTATGCAGATAGTTCAAGAACTAAGCTTTCTTCAAACTTTGTTTATGCTAGTCATAATTTTACACTTAAGTCAAGAAGGTTAAGAATGATGTCCGATATTAATCTCTTAAAGAATTACTTGGAGCCATCGTTTGTCACGAATTTAAATAACCTTTCTTCACAAGATATAGTAAGATATTACGGTACTCATATACTTACCGATATCATATTAGGTGCGAAGTTAGAAATCCTTTATAAATCAGAAACTAAATCATCAGATAGAAATAATGCTGCAAAAATAGGATTATCAAATAGTGTCAAAGGCTTGTTTGACGCTTCTTTAGGTTTACAGGTAAATATAGATTATTCAGAATTAAAGAATAATTTCAACTCTAGTTTAAAGTACAGAACTATTGGTGGAGACTTATCCAAAGGATTAAGAGGCGAAGTAGAACTAGGTAGTCCTGCCTTGCCTAAAGTGAATATTGGTAATTGGCAAAGCGGTGTGAATGCACAAAATTCTGTCTTGATAGATATTAGCTATGATGGACTTATACCAATTTATGAACTTGTTGCTGACCCTACTAAAAAAGCTGCATTAAAAGCGTATATAACTAAATATTTAATTGATGGACAAGTGTATAATGGCTATAAGACTGCACCAATCTATCAATTCTATTATGCCAATCAAGATCATTTTACTACATCCAATCCAAGAGCAGTTGATGGATACTCGGGATGGCGTTATGATGGGGTTGATTTTAGGGCATTCTCTGCACCGGCTCCTGAAACAGTGCCTGTATATACTTTTTTAAATATACCACTATTTAATCACTTTATCTCAACAGACATTAATGCTACTTGGGGATATGCGGATTGGCAACCTTGTGGGATAGATTTTTATGCATATAAAACACAAGTTCCTGGTACAATACCAATTTATTTGTACTATAGTAATAAAGATACCGATCACTTTACTACTTCAAACCCAAATATTGCAAGTCAGTTTATTGGCTGGCAGAAATATGGTATAGCATTTTATGCTTACCCTGCAAACTATACAAAATAAAGAAATCATTTTAAATACACCCCTTGTAAATACGAATTTATGAGGGGGTATTAATATTAGCACAAATTAATTTTTTTATGTTTTTTTTAAATTGCTTTGGGGTTAAGGATTAAAACTCCGATTTGAAATTTTACAGTTTAGTTTTTTCTTTTAAGTTAGCAAGTAAATAACTTTACAGCCCAAATCCTTCCAATAATATATCCATATTTTATCCAATAAAATCAACACTTTATAAATAATGTTTTAGTACATGACAAAAAAAATATTTGATTAAAAACAAACAAATAATCAATTAAAAATTAGGTTAAAAGACTGATATTCATTATATTAAAGAATTATTACCACATAATTTTTTTAATGAAGAATACCAGTCTAACAGGCAAAGATACATCGCTAATTTCAGTGTTACAAGGCCATTTTAAAGGGGAACTAAATCTGGCAAGGGTTAGGCTCATCTGTTTATTTATAACAGCTTTATGCAAAGTAAAGACAATTAATTATGATAGGTTAGCCTCCGGATTTGACGTAAAAGTGGCTAAGGGTAGTTCTTACAGGCGAATACAACGATTTATGAAAGAGTTTGACTTTCCTATGAAAATAGTTTCAACACTGATATTCAGCATATTACCTTATAAAGTTGATTTAGTGCTAGTGTTGGATAGAACAAACTGGAAATTTGGATCTAAAAATATCAATATATTAATGCTGGGCGTTAGTTATAAAAACGTAGCCTTTCCGTTAATGTTCAAAATGTTAAACAAACGAGGGAACTCGGATACTGATGAGCGAATTGATTTAATTGAGAAATATATTGAATGGTTTGGTAAGCAAAGTATTGATTGTTTATTAGCCGATAGAGAATTTGTTGGAAATAAATGGATGGAATTTTTGAACAATGAAAATATTCGATACTACATTCGAATTAGAAATAATTTCAAAATTTATTCTTATCAAAAACAAGATGAAATAAAAGCGTTTTGGTTGTTCAATAATGTGAATGTGGGTACGTTTTATCACTATCCAAAAATAGTGAAATTACACGGACAGGAATGTTACCTATCTGGTTGTAAAACAATTGACAGAGATGGGAAAATGGAGTTTTTAATTATCGTATCGTTTAACAAGCCAGAGCAAGCAATGGCATATTACAAAAAACGTTGGCAAATTGAAACCCTTTTTAGAGGTTTAAAAAGTAGCGGGTTTAACATAGAAGATACCCATGTAACAGATTTAGAAAGATTAGAAAAACTATTCTCCCTAACAATGATTGCCTTTGCTTGGTGTTATAAAATAGGTGATTTTTTAGATGAAAATGTCGAAAAAATAACAATAAAAACACATGGTAGAAAAGCGGTAAGTGTATTCAAATATGGATTAGATTATCTTTCAAAATATCTTCTGACGGGATTTAAATCATTGGAATACAATTTGTTTAGCTTTTTGTCATGTACTTAAAAATAATGTAACTTTTAAATTAGTATTATTGTAGTTTAAAACTTTATTGGCTAACACGCAATTTTAACTTAAATTCCCATTAAAATTATGTAAAATAGAATACAGTTATTAGTTATATTAAGTACATCTGTAAACATATTTTAGAGTTTTTACCCTCATTATTTCATATGCAAATAAAAAAAATTTTCAAACAAATAGAAGCCATTTTTGGCATTTGTGTGCATAGAAATAAAAAGCTTAATTTAGAATTATATCGTTTACAAAAATTGCCACTTTTTAAAGCTGGTTACACAAACATTTTAGGTAAACCGTTTAAGTTTAATAATGGTCAATCTTTTGCGGTAACTTATAAAGAGATATTTATTGATGGTATTTATGAATTTAAACCAACTGGCGTTGCTAATAAAATATTGGATTGCGGCGCAAATATGGGTGTGAGTGTTGTTTATTTTGCACTAAAATATCCTAATCACCAGATTATTGCTTTTGAACCTGAAAAGGCAATATTCGATATATTAAAAGAAAATGTAGAGAGTTTTGGTTTAAAAAATGTTATTTTATTTCAAAAAGCTGTTTGGGTTAAAAATGAACAATTAGAGTTTTACAGCGATGGTGGTATGGGCGGTAGGGTTAATAATCAATACAAAAACCAAACACCTACTATTGTAGAAGCTGTACCATTATTAGATTATTTAAAAGAGGATGTTGATTTTTTAAAAATAGATATTGAAGGTGCTGAGGTAGAGGTTTTAAAATATTGTGGAGAAGGTTTAAAAAAAGCAAAAAATATTTTTTTTGAATACCACAATGATGTTACTAAAAAACAAACATTACACGAATTACTAGAATTAGTAGTTGAAAACGGGTTTCACTATTACATTAAAGAATCAGGTACAAGAAATAAACCATTTATTGAGGACACATTAATTTGCGAAAAATTTGATATGGCTATAAATATTTTTTGCTATATGGAAAATTAGCTTTTTTATGAAAAAGTTTAATTACGATGTAGCACTCTTTTTAAGTTTGCTACCCTTTAAACTTTTAAATATGTAATTTAATTTGCTAAAAAAATTTTTCTTTTGAATATAAGAAACTTTATGGTGGTTCTTAAGCAGAAAAATAAATTTAGAAACATTAAAATAATTTTCTGTATTAACTGTTAAAATGTTTAAAGCGTCAACTGCTATTCTGTCGTTTTTTTTGAAAAGTCTAATTTTATCAATACAAAATTTACACCAAGAAATTGGATTAGTGTAGGGTAGTTCTTCTTTAGTTGTATCTCTCAATTTTTGAACATCAGAATAATTATTACTGTGTTGTCTATATCTTACCAATGGTAAATTCAAGTATTCAATATTACCACATAATGTGGCAATGAATGCTATTTGTCGGTCGTGGTATTGATTGGGGTCTAATGGTAAACAAGTTGCTGCAAATTCTTTTTTAATCATAATTGAATGACCTGAAACACAGTTATAATATAAAAATGGCAGCCACGAATTACCTTTATACATATTCATGATATTAGAAATATTTTTATTCATCATATTTCCGTTTTCATCAATGAGTGCTGAGTCGTGGTAAACTAAAACATTGTCTTTCATTGCTTTTACTTGCAATTCTATTTTATTTAATTCCCAAATATCATCTTGGTCACTTAGGGCAATATAACTTCCATTGCAATTTGATATACCTTGATTGAAATTCTTAATAAAACCCAAATTGTATTGGTTTAAAACCAGTTTAACTCTATTATAATTTAGCTCATATTTTCTTAAAATGTTTAACGTTTCATCTGTTGAGCAATCATCAAAAATCAAAATTTCTAAATTTTTATACGTTTGATTTACAACACTATTTAATTGACTAATTAAATGTTTTTCCCCATTAAATGTGCAAATTACAACTGAAACAAGTGGTGTATTTATTGTATCTAATTCTATCATTATTAATTGATTGCATAATATATTTAAAGTATTTTTTGTAATTCTTCCAGATATTCAGTGCCGTATTTTTCATCGGGTTCTAAATGGCAACCTTCACCCCATTCATTCCATGCATTAATAAAAAAGAATTGTTTATTTTCGGGCATGTTAATTTGAGTATATTCTTTCATTAAATTCGCCCATTTACCAAATAATTTAGGTGTTGAGTTAATATAAATAGTGGCATCTTTTTTTCTCCTTGCAGAGTTATCCCACGAAGGGCAAATACATCTAAAATAGGTATAACTTTGCATTGCTTTACTAGTCATATTTTTAGATACTTTAGGATATGAAAAAACTTGATGTTTAAAAAATGCTGATTTTTTTAAACCCCAATTATGTAGCAATTTAATATAAACATATTTTAGCATATTAGATTTAGCTGCCTTTTTGCCTCTGCATGTACTATCAGGCGCAAATTCCATTCCTGCATCGAAGCCATGTAACTTAGGATTTAAACCTCTTTCAAAGTTTTCCATTCTTATCAAATACAAATCAGGGAATCCCGCTTTCTTAACTTCATTTCTCCAAATCTCGGTTGCTTCTTTTATTTGGGGATGCAACTCGGTACGGTACATTAAAAAAACAGGTTTACCATCAATTTTAATGTACCTATCATCTTTAAAAAAAGGTATCAAATATTTTATGTGGTTTAAGTCGTCATTAAGCGAGTAGTCTTGTTTCATTAGCACTTGCTTATCTTGCCCATCCCAAGTACGCGTCCAATTTTCGTTAGCCCAGCATAAACAAAAAGGAAAATTAGGTTCCTTTGCTGCAAGTAGGTTTTCGATAGGTTTCTCTAACAATAGCTTACCGTTAAACCAATAATGGTAAAAGCAAAAACCATAAATTCCGTATTCTTTGGCAAGTTTAGCTTGCTTTATTAAAACTTCATTGTCATTTAAATTATAGTAGTTATTATCAATAGGTACATGGGGTTGATAATGACCTCCAAATAATGATGTGGCTTTTTTAACATTAGACCATTCGGTAAAACCTTTTCCCCACCATTCGTTATTTTCAGGAATTTCATGGTATTGTGGAAGGTATAATGCAATGGGTTTAATTTTATCTTTCATTTATGTATTAAATTGAATAGTTGTAGAATATAAATTACCAATACTTTTTTTATCCATATTCACATAAAAATTAAAAGCAATATACCGAACAACTCCAATTTTAGTTAAAATTTCTCAGTCTTAAAAGAAAATAATTTTATGAAATTTTTTCAAATCTATAATGAATAGTTGTGAATGATTATTTTATTACCTAAAGTTTTATACTCATATTATTTCAATTGGTAATCTGCAAAAAAATCGCTCCTTTTGTAATTCAATGAATAAACTAATCTTAAGCAAGATGCTTTTATTGCGTACCTTTTTTTTAAACAAAAAAGTACTGTATGTTGTTTACATTGTTTTTGCGTTAGTTGCTGGTATTAAGCAATATATGATACACTCGCTAAACAACTATTTAATTTTTAAAAATGTTTTTTTGCATTTGGCAAATCTTAAACCTCTTTACCAAAACTCGCCACTAAACACATATTTTGATTGTAATCATTACGTAATGTATTAGTGCTTTTAGCAGGTATTTTTAGTTTGCCATTATCCCAATCAAAAAAAATACTTATTGGTTGGATTTGCCTACACGAAACTTTTACAGCATTGCTAAGCTATCAATTTAATATTGCCCTAACCGGTTTCATTTTGTTGAGTTTTTCGTACACGCTAAATAATAAAAATATGCATTCGGCATTTTTTATCGCAATTGGTACTTTAGTAAAACTTTATGGCATAGTTGCATTGGCATTTTTTTTCTTTACCAAAAATAAATTTAAATTTATATTATGGGGTTTAGCATGGCTAATTATATTAGCTGCATTGCCAATGCTTATTTCTTCGCCGCAATATATTTTAAACTGTTATAATGATTGGTACATTAGTTTGGTTCAAAAAAATTCGAGTAATGTTACTTTAAATTCTTTTCAAGATATTTCACTTATGGGGATTGTTAGAAGAGTTACTGGTAATCCTAACCTTGCAAATACACCAATGCTAATAACAGGATTAGTACTGTTTGCCTTACCGTATTTTCGCATAAGCCAATATAAACAAATTGGGTTTAGGCTAATGCTGTTGGCTTCAACGTTAATTTTTACGGTTATTTTTAGCAGCGGCTCCGAGTCGCCAACATATATTATTGCATTTGCTGGTATTGCCATTTGGTTTATAATACAACTTAAACCAGTAAATAGCTGTTTTATAGCATTATTTGTATTTGCTTTTATAGTTACAAGCTTATCGCCAACAGATATTGTACCGCCAGTTCTTCGTACTTTTATAAGGCTTTATTCGTTAAAAGCACTTCCTTGCGCTATTATTTGGATTACTATTGTTTATCAAATGCTAACCCAAGATTTTAAAAAATTTGATTTTTTGGTTCTTGAAAGTCAAAAAACTAAAGCAACTTTTTAATAGGTGCTATATAAGTAGCCCAAAATATTTTATCGTTTAATAAAGGAGCGTGGCAACCAAAAGGTAATTTATAACCATTTTTTTTAAATGCTATTTTAGGTTCAAATTCAATAGCAAAACTTAAAGCTTCTTGCCAATTTGGTATTATAAAATCTTTATTAAGTTTTGGTGCTTCAATTGCCCAAAAAACATCTTCGTTAAAATGCGGAGAAACAATATTTAAGTATTTATCCAGAATTAATTTAGAGCATTTTTCAAGAACAAACACGGCTTTTTTAACATTTCGTAAAGATAAACCACCATTGCCTACCTTATTATACAGCCATCCGTTTTTTCTATTTTTCGATAAATATGGTTGATATATTTTTGTAAAAACCCAATTAAAGAAGCATCCTTTGTTAAGTTTAGCAGGCCTAAACCAAGGTGCACCAATATAATCGTAGCCTTTATTACACCAAAATGCTAATTCGTTTTTAAATAAAAAAACATCCGATTGATGTATCAATATATATTCAAACTCATAAAAACTTGCGTAAAACTCTTTAGATAGCATCAACTTGTTATAACCTTCTATGTTTTCAAAATATTTATCATCAAACCGTATAACTTTTAATGATTGTAATTTCCCAAAAGAATTATCAATAATTAATTTTTTAGGCGCAACAATAATATGCTCAAAATTTTCAGTTTTTTGCAAACCATTCTCAAAAAAAGCTAACTCTAAATCGCTTAACTTTTTGTACACAGGAAAAACAATAACACATTTTTTATCAATCATTTATAATATGTGTTTAGATAATACTTTTGTAAACTTGCCAGTAAGCTAAGGCGCAAGTTTGCCAATTAAATTTTTGTGCGTGTAATATTATATCTGCACCAGGTTTTGTTAAATCATAATGCTGCAAGCCTTCCTCAAATACTTTCTGCATGTTATGATGTTCGAAATTGTTAAAATAATAGGCAAATTTTCCGCCAATTTCGGGCAATGATGTTGCTGTAGATAAAAAAACAGGTTTACCAAAATTCATAGCCTCAATTACGGGTATACCAAATCCTTCGGCTAATGATGGAAATAAAAATGCTTTACAATTTTTATAATACCAGTATTTGTCTTCGTTGCTAATTGCTTCTACTATATGTACTCTGTTTTCTACATTATATTTTTTTGCTTCAAGAAGTATTTTTGCTTTATAATCCAAATCTGTTTTACCGGCTATCACTAATTCAAAATTGTTATTTTGTAACAAGCAAGGTAATACATGAAAATTCTTTTTAGGTATTACTGTACCTAAAGCAAAAAGGAATTGTTTATTGGGTTTATAAATGGGTTGATTGTGGTTTGGAAATGTTTCTACATTACAGCCATTATAAATTACAGTTATGGGTTTTGTTACCTTAAGGTGCTTAATAATATCGTTTTTTGTAAACTCAGATATGGCAACAATATGGTCGGCCTTATCAATATTTTGTTGATGCTTTTTTATATATTTATTTTTTTTTGCTTCTGATTTTCCTTCGTATAAAAAATTTAAATCGTGAATAGTTAATACTCTTTTTACGTTTCTATTTTTTGGTGGCATATACCAAGTTGTTTGATAGGTAGCATGCCATATATCAATAGATTTATTTAACCAAGGAAATAAAAACTTGTGTATGCTTTTTTGTTCTAAAAATTTATTCCCAGTGGGAAACAAAACCTCATTTTTTTTTTGCGTGTAAAAACATACTTCGTCTTGTTGCAACTTAGTGGCTAATAATGCTAGCCCAAGTTGCTGGCAATATTCAAACAAGCCCGTAAATGGGTATTTCATTCGCTCGCAATCAAAAATAATTTGCATATTTTTTTAAATTAAATAAGTAGTTTATGCTGTAATTTTGTAGTTCTGATACTCTCCAACCCTAATACCTGTAATTTTAAAAATATTTTCGAGTATGCGTTGCCTAAAAGTGTGTGTGCTTTTTACAGTTGGGTCATAGTTATATTTCCAATTTAACGCGTTGATTCTTAATAACATTGATTTAGGGTGTGTTTGTGTAAAGTGTTTTAAATTATCGGCATTGCCATAATCAAATGTTGCACTGGTGGGTATTTCAATTTTTACGGCATCTTTATGATAAAATAAATTAAAATTTTGCATTTTTTCAATTATCCCATAAGGCGGCTTTACCCAACCGTAATGATAAATATAGGCGTCAATTAATTTCACTTTTATTTTTCGATTATCAATTCTAAATCCCTGCGCATCTCTAAACGATTTTACATTTAAATTTCGTTTAATTATTCTAATTTCTCTCCTATACCATTTTCTTGATTCTGCATAATAATCGTACGAACCATAAAAATGCAAATACTTAAATAATAAACCTTCAATTTTTGGTTGGTTTAAAGCCGCTTGCATTTCGCTTTTAATTAAGGTTAAATACTTTTCGTGAACACATTCATCGCCCTGAATGTAAAATGCCCAATCTACATCATTAGAAATGGCTGCAAAGGCTTTGTTGGTTTCTAGGGCAAATACTTTTCCTCCCTCTCTCAAATCATCATCCCAAACGGTATCTATAATTTTTATTTTGGGCGAGTTTATGTTCTCAATTAGTTGCCTTGTACCATCTTCACAATTACCAACGGCTACAACAAATTCATCGCAAATTGGTAAAATAGATGTTATAGCTTCAACAATGGGGTAATCATTAATTACGGCATTTCTAATAAATGTAAAACCAGCAACCCTCATATTTGTATTTTGGTGTAAAAATATAATAATGTAAAGCTTTTCCTTACAAACAAAAAATTTAATTTTAAAAAACTTTAGCCCTATTTTCAGGTTTAACAAAATAGTATGACGCAAGAAGATAACTCTACCCAAGGTACAAAAAGCACTTATTACACTGGCGAAGCTAAGTTTTCGCCAGTACCAACCAGCATAAGCTCGCCTGTTATAAAACTGATTGATAAAAATAAAATTAGAGCTATAGCCGTAGAAGCCATGCATTTACAGGCTACTCAACAAATGGTTTTGTTGAAAAAACAGGCCGATTTAATAATGCAACAAGTAAAGGATATTGAAGACAGGCTAAAAATTTCGGAACTTATTTACCAAGCCGAAATGCGTTTTAAACCCGTGTTAGGGCAAACTTATCATTTATACGAAAAAGAAACTGGGGGCCATTTAATAAGCATTATTGCACCGGATGAATGGGGTAAATCGGCCACAGCCAAACAATTTGTTTCAACCGTAAAACTACTTGGCGACCATACTTGGGATGTGTTAGACAAAGCCGCTTTTGCCACCGCAGATTTAAATATTTTGCCTTCAACGTAATGTAAAGTTTGTTTTTGTAACTTTGAACGTAGTGAAGAGAATAAATTTTGTAACGCTAAACACAGTGAAAAGTCTCAAAAACAGTATTATATGTTGATAGCACTTATAATTTTAAACGGGTTCTTTGTTTCTTACATTTTACTAAAGTTTCGGAGGAAGTATTTCTATGGAATTGGTAAGTAAATTTAAAAAAAATATCACTTTTTATGAAATTATGGGTCTTTTATCAGGGCAACCGCTTTTAAACTACCATCATTAACTCCCTGTATTCTAAGTTGCAACTAGCTTTTAGTTTTTTTCTTCTGATAGATATTTTATT
>REAS01000044.1 GCA_004294495.1 Sphingobacteriales bacterium | reverse complement strand
ATATTTTTTTGAAAAAGCAATTTTTAAAACCCAAAAACATATTTTTAAGCCATAAAATAATTTAGCAAACTGCCTAATATTAGGCCTGCGGATTTAAGGAGATATATAAATCGGTATAAAATTACGATTTGGAATGATTTTTGCTAGTAATAATTATCTACATTTCGTTAATTTATTTCAATTAAATACCAACATTTTCAATATTTTAACGTTAAATTTCTACAATATTCTTAACTTCGCAAACTTTTAGTACGAGATTTAAAATACATGAGACAACTCAAAATTACCCAATCTATTACCAACCGCGAATCGCAATCGTTAGATAAATATTTACACGAAATAGGAAAAGTAGATTTAATAACAGCCGAAGAAGAAGTTATACTTGCCCAAAAAATTAGAGAAGGAGACCAGGCTGCCTTAGAACGCCTAACTAAAACAAATTTAAGATTTGTGGTTTCGGTAGCAAAACAATATCAAAATCAAGGCTTAACCCTTGGCGATTTAATTAACGAAGGTAATTTAGGTTTGATAAAAGCTGCCAAACGTTTTGATGAAACTAAAGGGTTTAAATTTATTTCGTATGCTGTTTGGTGGATACGTCAATCTATTTTACAAGCCATAGCCGAGCAATCTCGTATTGTGCGGTTACCACTCAACCAAGTGGGTTCGTTAAGTAAAATTAGTAAGGCTTTCTCTAAACTTGAGCAAGAGTTTGAGCGTGAGCCATCGCCCGAGGAATTGGCGGTAATGCTTGAAACAACGGTTGATAAAATATCGGATACTTTAAGCAACTCTGGTCGTCATGTATCAATGGATGCCCCATTTGTGCAAGGTGAAGAAAACACATTGTTAGATGTTTTAGAAAACGACAATCCAAATACAGATAGCAATTTAATTGACGAATCGTTATCGGAAGAAATAAAACGTTCATTGTCAACATTAACAGAGCGTGAACGTGAGATTATAATTTTATTTTTTGGTTTAAGTACAAACCATCCATTATCGTTAGAAGAAATTGGAGAAAAATTTAATTTAACTCGCGAACGTGTAAGACAAATAAAAGATAAAGCTTTACAAAGATTAAGGCATACTTCTAGGAGCAAAATCTTGAAATCGTATTTAGGTTAGATTTTAGAAATTTATTAAAAAAGCCTGGTTAAAAGAAATTTAACTAGGCTTTTTTATTTTTAATGCTTAAAAAAAATTGGATTACTAAGTTTAAAATAACCAAAAACTGTAACTAAAGAAAGCAAAAAATACAAATTTGTATCTAAAGGAACACCAACTTCTTCGCAAAAAGGATCTAATAATGGGTCACAATCTGTTGGTGAAGCTAATTCTACTTTATTGCAAAATGGGTTGGTTGCAGGGTCTCGCATGCAAAAGTATATTTGTTGTAAATAGAAATATACTTAATCTGAAAATTTTAAATCTGTTAATATATTTTTTTTGCCTCTTTTTGAAAATTAAAAACATATTTTGATTAAATACAGGTAATTATGCCATTAATTATAAATTACTTTAAAATAAATAACTCATTTTTAAAAATTGCTATTTTTAAAAATGTAACGCATACACGTTAAACCACAACATTAACAATATTATTACAAAGCATGATAAAAAAACTAATAAATTAATAGATTTAGCTATAATTCTTTGTTGAAGAGGGTCTTATAAAAATCAACATCATTAGGTTATCAGCATTAATCTTTCTTTGGCGGTAAATTAAAAGCAGTAGCTTCAAATTCAAAATTGCCTTTGTGTGCGCCATCGCAAAATGGTTTATTTGCCGACAAACCGCACCTACAAAGCGATACAATTTGCCTGCCTCCCAAATCATACACGTTTCCCTGCTTATCAACAATTTCGAAATCGCCTTCAATTTTTAAAGCGCTATTAGTAATTACAGTAATCTTAGTTTTTGCCATGTTGAGTAAAATTATTTTTTAGGTTTAAAATTTTTTAAAGTGGTTAGTAATAAGTTGCAATTCTAACATAATTTAAATTATAAGTGTTAAAACTTCAAATTTTAAAAAAAAATTGATTTTAAGGATAGAATATAAATTCGTAACAAATTTGTACTTTAAATACTTAACTCCAATTGTTTAATTATGCGTTAAAAAAAAACATTAAATAATTAAAGCATTTTATAGTTTGATTTACTATTTATTAAGGCTATATTTGCAAATAATTAATATATTTTATAAACACTTTAGTATTATTCAGGTAATGTATTTAAGTACAGAAAAAAAACAAGAAATCTTTAAACTTCACGGCGAAGTAGAAACTAACACTGGTTCGGCCGAAGGTCAGGTAGCATTATTTACCTACCGTATTGCTCATTTAACAGGGCATTTGAAAAAAAACAGAAAAGATTTTTCTACACAATTATCGCTACAAAAATTGGTAGGTAAAAGAAGAGCCTTATTAGCATATCTTTTCAAAAAAGATATTACTAGATATAGAAATATTATTAAAGCTTTAGGTTTAAGAGATATTATAAAATCGGCATAAATTATTTAATTGCTCAAAAAGCCCATTGCTTAATTGCAATGGGCTTTTTTTGTGTGCAATTTTTTAAAATCAAAAATTAACAATCACACCTAAAAAACCTGATGCTTGTTAATAAGCGCAATATGTTAACAAATAAATAACGGTATATTTATAAAAGTATGAAATACAATAGCTTAGTTTTATAGACCATAAAAATTGGTCATTTTAAATTATAAATATTATGACTTGGAGGAAATTTAGCGGCGAAGTATTTAACACGCCAATCATCGAAGAAGTTGAAGCAGCCATAGAAAGAGAAACTTTAGCTGGTAATAAACTTAAAGTTTGTATAGGTACCGATTCACAAGTTAAAGGTGCCGTAACCGATTTTGCAACTGTAATAGTTTTTTTGCGTGTGAAAAAGGGAGGTTTTATGTACATACACCAAGAACGCACTTCACAAAAAATGAGTATTAAAGAACGAATGCTTCGCGAGGTGCAAAAATCAATAGAATGCGCTTATTCCTTATGTGATTTGCTAGACTTATACGATGTTGATTTGGAAGTACATGCCGATATTAATACCAATCCTATGTTTAAATCTAATGCGGCATTACACGAAGCTATGGGCTACATTTTAAGTATGGGTTTTGTATTTAAAGCTAAACCCGAAGCTTTTGCAAGTTCGTATTGTGCAAATAAAATTGTACAATAATTTTAAAAACTATTACACACATTTGTGTTAGATTTTTGTTACAACTATTATGAAAACTTTTACAAAAATATTTGAACAAAAAATACCTATTTCCTTAGACCAAGCTTGGAATTTTTTTTCTTCGCCTTTAAATCTATCTAAAATCACACCTAAATCTATGAATTTTGTTATCACTTCTGATTATACAGAAGATACAAAAATGTATCCCGGTATGATAATCACATACAAAGTATCGCCGCTTTTGGGTATTAAAATGGATTGGATGACTGAGATTACACACGTTAAAGAAGACGAATATTTTATTGACGAACAACGATTTGGTCCTTTTGCAATTTGGCATCACGAACACCATTTTAAAGCTATAAAGGGTGGTGTTTTAATGTCGGACAAGCTGATATATGGTGTTCCGTTTGGTTTAATTGGCGAGCTAGCCAATGCAATTGTGGTTAAAAAACAAACAAACGATATTTTTATCCATAGAGAAAAAGCTGTAGAAAAGCTGTTCGGGATTTTAAAATAGCTTTAGTTATTATTTAAAAATAACTAAAAACATATAATAGATTCTTTATTTCATATTTAAATTTCAATACCAGAAACTTATTTTTAAAAAAACACTTCGGGTATGTTTATTTTGGTGCAAAACCAAAATAATTTACCTTTAGCCTAATATGATTAAAAAAGAAATACGCATTTTTTTTACGGCATTAATGTTTTTTACCCGCATACCTTGCCCAAAAAACACCGATCATTCAGAAGAATATCTAAACCGAGCATCAAAATATTTTACGCTTGTAGGTATTATTGTTGGGTGTTTGGTAGCAATTTCTTATTGTATTTTTGAATTAATTTTCAGTCCAAATATTTCCTTGCTGTTAAGTTTCGTGGTTTCATTACTTATCACTGGTGCATTTCACGAAGATGGCTTTGCCGATGTTTGTGATGGTTTTGGTGGCGGCTGGACAAAAGAGAAAATTTTAGAAATTATGAAAGATTCGCAAGTGGGTACCTATGGCGCTGCTGGCTTAATTCTAATTTTCGCTTTAAAGTATCTTGCATTATCCGAAATACCACAACAATTTACCGTATTTTCCTTTATAAGTGCACACGCTATTAGCAGATTAACATCGGTAAGTTTAATTTATACCGAAGAATATGCCCGTGAAGATTTGTTAAGCAAAGCAAAACCTTTAGCAACTAAAATGAGCCATACCGATTTTTTGGTAGCCTGTATTTTTGGTTTAGCCCCCCTATTTTTATTGCAAAATAATTTTGTTTTTTTACTGTTAATTCCGCTTATATTAATTAAACTGTATTTTTCCCACTATTTTAACAAATGGATTGGTGGGTACACTGGCGATTGCTTAGGTGCAGTACAACAAATTGCCGAGGTGGTTTATTACTTAGGCTTACTCATTATTTTTAATTGTTTTAGTTAAATATGGATATTTATTTAATTAGACATACAGCCGTTTACAACCCAAACAAACTGTGCTACGGCCAATCCGAAATACCTTTAGAGGAAAATTTTACTACCCACTTTAACTGGATAGAAGATTATTTAAATGAAGCATTAACAGCAAAACCCTTAGTTTATAGTAGCAGCTTACGCAGATGCACCAAATTGGCTAGTTTTTTAAGTAACGATAATTATATTGTTGACGAGCGACTAAAAGAATTGAGCTTTGGCAATTGGGAATTAAAATCTTGGGATAACATTAACCCAAAAGAATTAAACCCTTGGATGGCCGACTTTGTGAACCAAAAACCACCTAACGGAGAAAACTTTATTGAATTAACAAATCGTTGTAACTATTTTTGGGATGAAATAACAGAAAAACCCTCAAAAGAAAACATAATAATTGTAAGTCACGCTGGTGTTATACGATCTATTTTAGCTAACATTTTGGGCTTCCCACTTCAAAACGCCTTTAATTTGCAAATAGATTACGCTTCAATAACAAAAATAAATTATCAAAAAGAGTATGGCAAGCAAACTGTGGTATATGTGAATAAAACACAATGCCCAAGTAAAGTTATTGGCAACGAATCCTAATTTATCCTAAGTACCATTTTACCAAACTGCCCATAGTTCTCCATTTTCTTAAAAGCAAAATCAGCAACTGCTAAATCAAAAACTTCATCAATAATGGGTTTTATTTGGTGTTGATTTACAAATGCAATCATTGCTTCAAAATCTTTTGGCGAACCCATTGTTGTGCCTAAAATTTGCAATTGTTTCCAAAATATTTGCCTACCATTAATTTCGGGCATGTTGCCAGCGGTGCCGCCAAATAAAACTATGCGACCACCCGGTTTAGTTATCGTAGGATATTTTGCAAAACCGCTCCCTAAAGCGCTATCAATAATAACATCGAAACCGTTGGTTAAGTTTAGTAACTGAGTATCCCAATCTTCATCTTTATAACAAACGCCACCTTTTGCACCCATTAAAATTGCTTTACCAACTTTTTGCTTATTTCCAGCCGTTACATAAACATTTGCCCCAAAAGCAACCGCAAAAAGTAGCGCAAAAGTGGCTGTACCGCCACCAGCACCGGCAATTAAAACGGTTTGTTCTTTTTGCAAATTTGCTTTAGGGAATAATGCCCTAAAAGCGGTTAAGCCCGATAATGGTATAGCCGCAGCCTGTTCAAAACTCAGAAAAGTTGGTTTCTTATATACTTGAGCAATATCTAAGGCTACAAATTGAGCAAATGTACCATTTTGAGGTAAACCTAAAATCTCAAATTTTGGACCTTGAAAACTCTCGTTATCACCCCAATTTAAGCTTGGATTAATGATAACCTCTTGCCCTATCCATTCATTATCAACACCACCACCTACCGAATGTACAATTCCAGCACCGTCAGAACCTAAAATTATGGGAAATTTTAAACCTGCATATTTCCCTTCTTTTATCCACCAATCTCGGCGGTTAATTGCAGCAGCTTTAATTTGCACCAAAACCTGGCCATTTAAAAGGGTTGGGAGTTGAGTTTCTATTAAATTAAGAGGTTGCTTAACACCATTTAAAACTACTGCTTTCATTTGTTACGATCTGTTTCTAAATTTCGAAATAATATAAATTACAAGACCAATTACCAACACAACTATAAAAACACCTGTGTAAAGGCCTGTTTTAAAAATACCCTCAATAATTTGACAGCTTGACAACAACATTATTGAGAATGCAAGTGATGTAAAAACAATTTTTTTCATGCTAAAATTAAAAAAGCGACAGGATTTATTTCCCATCGCTTTTTCACAAATCAAATTGTGTGCCTCTTATTTTGCAGCTGCATAAAGCTCTGCAACAGCATCCCAATTAATTACATTAAAAAATGCTGCCATATAATCTGGTCTTCGGTTTTGGTACTTTAAATAATAAGCGTGTTCCCAAACATCCATACCTAAAATTGGAGAACCTTTAACATCGGCTACATCCATTAAAGGGTTATCTTGGTTTGGAGTTGATGATACGGCTAAATTACCATCGGCACCTACCAATAACCAAGCCCAGCCCGATCCAAAACGGGTTGCACCAGCTTCGGCAAATTTAGTTTTAAAAGCATCGAAACTGCCAAAAGCAGCATCAATTGCAGTTGCTAATTCGCCTGTTGGAGTACCACCAGCATTAGGTGCAATTACACTCCAAAATAAAGAATGGTTAAAATGCCCACCGCCATTATTTCTAACTGGCATTGGGTATTGCGAAATATTTTTACAAATATCTTCAATTGTATTATCGGCCGCGGCGTTTCCTTCTAAAGCTTTGTTTAGGTTGGTAACGTAAGCTGCGTGGTGCTTATCGTGATGAATTTCCATCGTCATCGCATCTATATGCGGTTCTAAAGCGTTGTTTGCGTATGCTAACGCAGGTAGTTCAAATGCCATAATATTATATTTAATTAGTTTAAAAATTGTATGTGCAAATATAAGTTTTGTGATGCTAAAATGTTTGTTTTTATGTTAAGATTTTCGTTTTGTGGCAAAAAAATCTCGAATTAAAGTTGAGCATTGTTTTTCTAAAATGCCGCCTTGCAAAATTGTTTTGGGATGTAAAATCGGCATATTTAAACGGCTGAATCCTCGCATTAAATCATGTGCACCAAAAACTATACCGCTAATTTGAGTCCAAAAAGCAGCACCTGCACACATTACACAGGGTTCAAGCGTCACATATAAAGTACAGTTTTGCAAATATTTGGCACCTAAAAAATTAGTTGCAGCTGTAAATGCCTGCATTTCGGCATGTGCGGTAACATCGTTTAAACGTTGCGTAAGGTTATGGCCACGGCCAATAATTCGTCCGTTAGCAACAATAATGGCTCCAATTGGAATTTCGTTTGCTTCCAAAGCTAAATGCGCTTCTTTTAAAGCCTCATTCATAAAAAATTCATGTTGCGGAATAACGGGTTCACCATCAAACGATACGTATTTCATAATTTTTGAGCGATCTAGTTATACTCAAAAAATCCGTAAGGAGAATTAATAGTAACTTTTTTGCCTTCGTGATTTTCTACGCGGCCTACAATTTGTGCATCAATGTTAAACGATTTTGAAATTGCAATTATATCATCTGCGAGTTCGGGTTTAACATAAATTTCCATTCGGTGGCCCATATTAAACACTTTGTACATTTCTTGCCAAGCTGTTCCCGATTGTTCTTGTATAAGTTTAAATAAGGGTGGGATTGGGAAAAGGTTGTCTTTTATAATATGCAAATTATCAATAAAATGCAACACTTTAGTTTGCGCCCCTCCGCTACAATGCACCATACCGTGTATGTTTTGGCGGTGTTTATCTAAAATTTGTTTAATAACTGGTGCGTATGTGCGTGTTGGCGATAACACCAATTTACCAGCCGTAACGCTAAATTCTGAGTTAATTTGTATGGGTTGAGTTAGGGTATTGTCTCCCGAAAAAACCAAATCGTGAGGAACGGCGGGGTCGTAACTTTCGGGATAATTTTGGGCAATGGTTTTATTAAAAACATCATGCCTTGCCGACGTTAAACCATTTGAGCCCATGCCACCATTGTATTCAGTTTCGTAACTTGCTTGCCCATAAGATGATAGACCAACAATAACATCACCAGCTTGTATTTTTTCGTTCGTAATTACATCGCTACGTTTCATACGGCAAGTAACGGTTGAATCAACAATTACGGTACGTACCAAATCACCAACATCGGCAGTTTCGCCACCGGTAGAAAAAATATTGATGCCTTGGTTGCGTAAATCGGCTAAAATTTCTTCCGTACCGTTTATAATTTCGGCAATAACCTCGCCAGTAATCAAGTTTTTATTACGCCCAATAGTTGATGAAAGTAAAATATTATCGGTAGCGCCCACGCACAATAAATCATCAAGATTCATAATAATAGCATCTTGGGCTATGCCTTTCCAAACCGAAATATCGCCTGTTTCTTTCCAATAAATGTATGCTAATGATGATTTTGTACCTGCACCATCGGCATGCATTATGTTGCAAAAATCGGCATCTCCACCTAAAATATCAGGAATAATTTTGCAAAAAGCTTTAGGAAAAATGCCTTTATCAATGTTTTTGATGGCATTATGCACATCTTCTTTATTGGCCGAAACGCCACGCTGGTTATAACGGTTATCGCTCATTTTGTGGTGCAAATGTAATTATTTTACTGTAAAAATCCCACAGAACAATGCCAGTGCTTATTACAATGTTAAACGAATGTTTGGTGCCAAATTGGGGTATTTCTATGCAGGCATTAATTTTTTGCATCACTTCGTTACTTACGCCGTTAACTTCGTTACCAAAAAACAATGCATATTTTTCATCCTTTTCGGGATAAAAATTGCTTAAGCTAACACTATTTTCGGCTTGTTCTATGGCAATAATTTGGTAGTTATTTTGCTTTAAATCAGCTACAGCATCGCTAACGTTTTCAAAATGTTTCCATAAAATGGATTGTGTGGCACCCAATGCGGTTTTCTCAATTTCTCGGTGAGGAGGTTGGGCGGTAATGCCACATAAATAAATTGCTTCAACGGCAAAACCATCGGCGGTTCTAAAAGCAGAGCCTACATTGTGCAAGCTTCTAACATTATCTAAAACTATAATTATGGGTAGTTTTTGTTGTTCTTTAAATTGAGCAATATTTGGTCGGTTTAACTCGTCGAGTTTGAGTTTTCTCATCTAGCAAATATAAAAACATAGCGTTTAAATTCGAAAGTAAAATATTTATGGTTGGGATAATAGGGTTAAAGCAATAAATTACTAATGCCATAATAATAGTTGTATTTTAAATTATCTAAATGGCTTTAGCACCATGCTTATTAATCTGAGTTAGATTGTTAATATTAATATAATTTACTGTTTATCAATATTATATATTATTTCTAGCGTTAACGATAGCAGCGGCATCCTTTTTTTACGCCGAATCTCCCCCTTCGGGGGTCGGGGGGATAAATAAATAAAAAAAGATAGAGCGGAGAGCGTGTTAAAACGCCCTAATCATAACTAAAATAAAAATTTTTAATCGAACTCAGCTTATTAATTCCTTGTTTTACAAAATCCCACCCCCAAACTTTTAAAACCCATAAACAAAAAGTACATTTGCGCTATGCAACAAAAAATTATTATACTGGATTTTGGCTCACAATACACCCAATTAATAGCCCGCCGAGTTAGAGAGTTAAACGTATTTTGCGAAATCCATCCTTATAATAAAATACCCGCAATTGATGCCAGTGTAATGGGAATTATCCTTTCGGGTAGCCCTTCATCTGTTAGGCAAGCTGATGCACCTGAGGTAGATTTTTTAGCTTTTCATGGCAAATTACCTTTGCTAGGCGTTTGTTATGGCGCACAATATATTGCCCAAAAAATGGGAGGTAATGTAATGGCATCGCAAATTAGAGAATACGGAAGGGCAAATTTACAGTTCACCAACCCTTTAAATCCGCTAATGCGGGATATCCCTTCCGACTCCCAAGTATGGATGTCGCATGGCGATACCATAAAAACAATTCCTGCCGATTTTGAAATTATTGGGAGTACCGATAATGTGGCAATTGCCGCTTATCAAATAAAAAATACCCAAACTTACGGCATTCAGTTTCACCCCGAGGTTACCCATAGTAACGATGGTAAACAACTGCTAGCCAACTATTTAATAAATATTTGTGGCTGTAAGCAAGATTTTACACCCGATGCTTTTGCCGATGAAACCATTGCTGCCCTTAAATTGCAATTAGGTAACGATAAGGTGGTTTTAGGCCTATCTGGCGGAGTTGATTCATCAGTAGCTGCATTAATTTTACACAAAGCCATTGGCAAAAACCTACACTGCGTTTTTGTAGATAATGGTTTATTACGTAAAGATGAATTCGAATCGGTTTTAGACTCGTACCAACACCTTGGCTTAAACGTAAAAGGCGTAAATGCCAAACAAAAATTTTATGATGCTTTGGCAGGATTAAGCGACCCCGAACTAAAACGAAAAGCTATTGGAAGGGTTTTTATTGAAGTTTTTGACGAAGAATCACACTTAATATCGGATATAAAATGGTTGGCACAAGGCACTATTTATCCCGATGTTATCGAATCTGTTTCGGTAAACGGCGGGCCATCGGCCACCATAAAATCGCACCATAATGTGGGTGGTTTGCCCGATTTTATGAAACTAAAAGTAGTTGAACCCCTAAAAACTTTGTTTAAAGACGAAGTACGCCGCGTAGGCCGGGCATTACAACTACCCGAAAATATTTTAAACCGTCACCCTTTTCCTGGGCCAGGTTTGGCAATTAGAATTTTAGGCGATGTTACACCCGAAAAAGTAGCTGTATTACAAGCTGCCGATTTTATTTACATTGATAACCTTAAAAAAAGCGGTTGGTACGATAAAGTTTGGCAAGCCGGAGCCATATATTTACCCGTACAATCGGTTGGCGTTATGGGCGATGAACGAACTTACGAAAACGTAATTTGCCTACGAGCAGTAGAATCTGTTGATGGTATGACCGCCGATTGGAGCCACCTACCTTACCCATTATTAGCAAAAATATCTAATGAAATTATTAACAACGTTAAAGGCATTAACCGTGTGGTTTACGACATTAGCTCTAAACCGCCAGCGACTATTGAGTGGGAATAATTTTTTTCTGCTTATAAGTTTTTTATTGTTTTTGGGTGCTTGTTCACCCAAGGTAATTGCGCCAGCCAAACCGCCTGTAATGCCTCCGGTTGTGGTAAAACCAGTAGAAAAACCTGTCGAAGAAACCCCAAAATCATTACCCATAACCACCGAACCTATTAAGCCACAAATGCTTATATCATTGGTTTTACCTTTTGGATTAGACAAAATTGAGATATCTACAGCTACATTACAACAAATTGCTAAAGCTAATATGGCTTTAGATTATTATTTGGGCTTTAAAATGGCGTTAGATTCAGTAGCGGTTTTACAGGGTGGCAATTTTAAACTCCAAGTATTTGATAGTACCGACGATGTGAAAAAAGTTAACGCTTTAATTCAAAAACAGGAAATAAAAAATTCGGATTTAATTGTTGGTCCGGTTTTCCCAAACAGCATTAAAGCTTTTTCTAGCCTTAGTAAAAGCTTAAAAATCCCGTTGGTATCGCCTTTGGCACCCTCAAACCCAAATACGTTTAACAACCCATATTTATTAACCGTAAACAATACTTTAAACCAACACGCTTTTGTGGCTGCCGCATTTATTAAAAATACCTTAAATCCTAAAAAAGTATTGTTAATTAGAAGCGGCCAAGCCGATGAATTTAAATACGCAAACCCATTTAAAAAAGGAATAGATAGTTTGGCAAAAGGATTAAACTTTGCCGAAGTAGGTATAAAAGCTATTGGTTATCAAAATATTAGCCTGTATTTAAGCCCAACAGGTTTAAACGTAATTGTTTTACCTGCAACTAACGAAACTTTTTTAGAAACCGTTTTTAAAGAATTGGATAAACTAAGCTTAACTTTTAAAATTGCAGTAATTGGGCATCCAAATTGGGAAAAAGCTACTTTTTTAAATATTGAAACTCTACAAAGGTTAAATACCTATATCACATCATCGTATAGTGTTGATTATAAAAACTTTGAAACTAATACCTTTGTTAAACATTTTAGAAACAACAATAACCAAGAACCATCAGAATATGCTTTTAAAGGTTTTGATACTGGTTTTTACCTAGCCAATTTAATGGTTAAAGAAGGCAAAAATTATTTTTTAGCTTTAGATAAAAACCAATATAAAGGTTTACACACCCAATTTGATTTTATAAAAAACAATCAGTTTGGGTATTTTAATGGCAATGTTATGGTGTTAAAATATGAAGATTTTGAACTTGTAAAACAAAACTGATTTTATGAAAGCCATTCATCAGTTAGCTACTTTTAAAACTATTTTAGAACAATACGATTTTTCACAACCACTAAATAGGTTTTTAGCAACCTTTTACCGCCAAAACAAGCAAATGGGCAGCACCGATAGGCGCATTGCAACCCGTTTAATTTACAACTATTTTAGAATAGGTAAATTGTTAATAAATGAGCCCATTGAAACACGTTTATTAATTGCCGAACTGCTCTGCAACAGCCAACCAAACTCGTTTGTAAACCATTTTAAACCCGAATGGGAAAGTGTTTTTTTGTACGCTTTGGCGGATAAAATTAATTACATACAAAAACTTTTCGAAGGTTTTAATATTGCAGATATTTTTCCATTACACCAACAATTACCTTTAGAAATTGATAAAGAAGCCTTTTTTAACTCCTTTTTTATACAACCCGATTTATTTATTAGGATAAAAAAAGGAGAAGAAAAAAATGTGCTTAAATTTTTAGTTGCAAATAATATTGCACACAAAATAATTGATACACAAACAATAGCATTGCCCAATGGCATAAAAGTAGATGCTGTTTTAACAGATAAAGCAGTTTACGAAATTCAAGATGTATCATCACAAGCTGTAGGAGAATTTTTTAAGCCACAAAAGTGGGATAAATGGTGGGATTGTTGTGCGGCATCGGGCGGAAAAACTTTATTATTACACGATTTAGAACCCGATATAAAATTGGTGGTATCCGATATCCGCGAAAGCATTTTACTTAATTTAGACGAGCGTTTTAAAACTGCAGGACTTAGAAATTATCAGAAAAAAATACTCGATTTAACTTTAAACCCTGCACCTTATTTGCATAATTACGAGTTTGATGGGATTATTTTTGATGCACCCTGCACAGGTAGCGGTACTTGGGGCCGCACACCCGAAATGCTTTGGCAGTTTGAAGAACATAAAATAAAGTTTTTTAGCGATTTACAAAGGCGTATAGCTACACAAATTATACCTTATTTAAAACCGGGAAAACCATTAATTTATATTACCTGCTCGGTTTTTAAACAAGAAAACCAAGACCAAACAGATTGGTTGCAAAGCCAGTTTGGGTTAGTTTTAGAGCATCAAGAAATTATAAAAGGTTACCATTTAAAAGCCGATACTATGTTTGTAGCAAGGTTGGTAAAAACCTGAGTTCGATTATTAAAGTATAGTATAATTTACTGTAAGTCAATGTTATTTACGATTTTAAAGCGTTAACCACGGTAGCGGCATCCTTTTTTTACGCCGAATCTCCCCCTTTGGGGGTCGGGGGGATAGACAAATAAAAAAAGATACAGCGGACGGCGTGTTAAAACGCCCTAATCATTACAAAAACAGTATTTATTAATCAAACTCAGATTAAAAGAGTAATAACGTAAAACAAACATCCCATCCCAAAAAATATGGAAATAATTTTGTTGCTTACCATAATTGCATTGTTGCTAATTGCTATACTATTGCTTATTGTTTTTAGAAACAAAAACGGAAATCATATACCTCAACTACAAACTAAAGTAATTGAAATACAAACAGATATAAGTAAAATAGAAACCGGTTTAAAAGCTGATTTTAGAACCAACCGAGAAGAAAATGCAAATACTGCGAAAGATAATCGTATCGAACTAAAAGATACTTTGAAAGATTTTGCCTTTGCACAACGTACAAATTTTGAGGAATTAAAAAAAGAACTAACCAATTTAACCGCCAAAACGGTAGAACAATTAGATAAAATTACAACAAAAGTAGAAGATAAACTTTATACTTTAAACCAACAAGCTAAGGCCGATAACACACTAATGCGCAAAGAATTAGAAAAAGTTTTTAAGGGTTTTGGGGTGGTTTTAGAGAAAAATATTTTATCGTTTAACGAGCTTCAAAGACTAAAATTTGAGGACCTAGAGAAAAAACAAATTGAGCTGATTAAAAATACCGAAACAAAACTAGAAAGTATAAGAGTTACTGTTGAAGAAAAATTAGAAAAAACATTAAGCGAACGTTTAGGGCAAAGTTTTGAAACTGTTGGCAAACAATTAATTGAAGTACAAAAAGGTTTGGGCGAAATGCAAACCATTGCCGCCGATGTAGGTGGATTAAAAAGAGTTTTGAGTAATGTAAAATTAAGGGGAGGCGTTGGCGAAGTGCAGCTGGCCATGTTATTAGAACAAATTTTAGCACCCAACCAGTACGATGCAAATGTTAAAACTAAAAAAGGAAGTAGCGATAGTGTTGAGTTTGCCATTAAACTTCCTGGCAAAAGCGAAGACGAAAGCAGTGTAGTTTATTTGCCTATTGATGCTAAGTTCCCTAAAGATACCTACGAACATTTAATAAATGCGTACGACAATGCCATACCAGATGATATTGAGGCTGCTACAAAAAACTTAGAAATTACCATTCGTAAAATGGCTAAAGATATTAGAGACAAATACATAGACCCACCAAACACAACCGATTTTGCTATTATGTTTCTACCATTCGAAAGTATTTATGCCGAAGTTATTAGGCGTACTACATTAGTTGATCAGTTACGAGACGAATATAAAATTACGGTAGCTGGGCCAACAACTTTAATGGCTATTTTAAACAGTTTACAAATGGGTTTTAGAACGTTATCGTTACAAAAAAGAAGTAGCGAGGTTTGGAAAGTTTTAAGTACAGTAAAAAAAGAATTCGAAAGTTTTGGAGGATTATTAGAAAAAGCACAAAAAAATATACAAACAGGCTTAGGCCAGCTAGATGATGTGGTTGGTACCAGAACCAGAGCTATACAACGCCAACTAAAAAATGTGGAAACCATACCCACATTAGATAAACCTCAAATATTGCCAGAAAACATTGTAGATGTTATTGAAGATATAATTGAAAAACAAGAATAATTAGCTTCATTATTTAACGTACCTTCTGTTTAAAATCTCGTAAAACCTATCAACAATATCTTGTTTTTCAACCCATTTATTTTTGGTTGCATAGTTTTTTTGCAAAAAATTATCGGCACTTTCAAAAGCATCAAAACGGTTTAAAATTTCAATCGCTTCGCTGTAAGCCAAATTATAACCTTGAAACAATTCTTTTATAAAAATCATTTTATCGTTAAGGCTTATCGCCGATTTTAAATCGTTTGTGGCTAAATTGCCTAATCTCGAAGATATGTTTTGGACATTGTTTTGGTTAGATAAAAACTCGTTTAAGGTTTGTTTTTTATTCTCTGTAACCTCCAATAATTCATTGTCTGCAATTGGCAAATTGATTTTAGAACTACTTAAATTATCTTCTATATTAGGTTTATCTATATTAATTTCTGCCAAAGGTTCTAAAACTTGTTGGGGTACAAAAACTGGTATTTGGTTAAGTACTATTTCTTCAATTGCAGTTGGAGTTTCAAATGCCTCAATATTTTGCTCTAATAATTCATTTTTTTCTTCAACTGGTGTTAAAACATCTTTTGCTGATTCTCTATTTGCATCGTTTAGCTTCTCAAAAAAAACTTGCTTAGTTTGCAAAACTTCAGTTTCTGCGGGAGTTAATTCACGGTCAAAAATATTTTCAATGGGTACATTTTGCTCAAAATCAAACCTTATTTCACTAGAATTATCGGTAAAATTAAAAGGAGCTTTAACTACATCTTGCAAAATTGTAGGGGCTTGTATTAGTTTATCAGCTATCGTTTCCTCTATTTCGGGTAAAATTATACTTGGTGAAGAGTGTTCTACTTGGGTTACACTTGTTGTTACATATTTACTGTTTTGAAGTTTTTTTAAAATTTCAATATGATCAATCAAAAAATCGGCATTGGCAGTAAATAGTTCAAGCTCCAAATCGTTATAGTCTTCACTATCAGCAAGGTACTGTTGTTGGTCGTTTAAGTCGTTTATTATAACACCAATTTTTTTTAAAATTTCCTCTTTTCTCATCATCATTAAACGTTAATTTGCTCAAAATGCTATCACAATCTTCCAAAAATAAAACATAATTATGATATTAGTCCTTTGCCTATTGTTAAGTTTATTTTAAAATGATAAAAAATACCGAAAACTCAAGTTTAAGAAATGCAAAAGTAGGTAGTATTGAGGTAATTTGTGGCTCAATGTTCTCGGGAAAAACAGAAGAACTTTTAAGAAGATTAAAAAGGGCACAAATAGCAAAATTAGATGTACAAATATTTAAGCCAAAAACCGATACTCGGTATCACGAAACAGATGTTGTATCGCACAACGCAAACTCGGCCCAAGCCATAAGTGTAGAAACCGCTTCAGCAATATTGATATACGGTAGTAACGCACATGTAATTGGTATAGATGAAGCACAATTTTTTGACGATGAGCTACCTATTGTTTGCCAACAATTGGCTAATAAAGGTATTAGGGTAATACTAGCAGGTTTAGATATGGATTTTGAGGGCAAGCCGTTTGGCACAATGCCCATTTTAATGGCTATAGCCGAAGAAGTTACTAAAGTACATGCCGTTTGTATGCGCTGCGGTGATTCCGCTTTATACAGTTACCGCTTAGTTGATAATAAAAACCAACTTTTATTGGGCGAAAAAGAAAATTACGAGCCTCTTTGTCGTACTTGTTACAATAATTAACGCCGTTTGGTGTTATAGTAGAGTAAATGTTTTATAAAACTTTTGTATTAACTCCCCTAGAAATTCTATTTTTATTAATTATGATAAGTTTAACAAAACTACACTTGAGCTTTATAAAATTATCATTTACGCAACAAATACTTACTTATATTACTATATTTATATTAAAAAACTCAATACCCTACTATATTTATATTCAAAATTCATTGCAGAATATAAATCTTTACTTTAATGACAATTCAATGACAAATATTACTTAGCTTAGTGTTACTTTTACACTATGTAAAAACAAAGAAAGTTTTTATATTTTAAAATGTCCTTCATATAATTGGTTTATAATTGGTTAGTTTAAGCTCCTTCTCCCCGTTGGAGCTTAACTTTTTTATAAGCTTTTTTTTCTACTGTTAAACACGGCTTTAAAACTAATTTATTTAGGTATTAAAATTTACTCACTTTATTATAATCATTAAATCTACAGTATGTTATATGTATTGATAATGCTTGTTTACCAGCCTTTTTCTAAATATATTTGAAAATGAACAAGCATTTAGCTTCATTTAAAGATTTTATTTACACCCAATACTTTTACGATGGCATAAAAATTACCATTGGTGTTTTATTGCCTTCACTCATATTTTTTCAATTTGATAGCCTATTAGTAGGCTTACCTATCTCTTTAGGCGCATTATGCGTAAGCGTTGCCGATAACCCAGGCCCAAATGTGCATAAACGCAACGCAATGGTTTTAACTGCCTTTTTAATTTTTTTGGTTACCCTATTAACAAGTTTAGTAAACAATAACATTTACTTATTAGGAATAGAAATTTTTTTGTTGAGTTTTATTTTCTCGATTTTTCATATTTACGGCGATAGAGCGGCGGCCATAGGCACAGCAACTTTACTTATAATGATTTTTAATATTGATCAAGTGCGCCCGTACAACCAAGTATTACAACACGCATTGTTAGTTTTAAGTGGCGGGGTTTGGTATATGCTACTTAGTTTAATATTTGTACAAATAAGACCTTTTCGTTATGCCCAACAAAGTTTAGGGGAATGTGTACAAGAAATAGCTAAATATGTAAATTTAAAATCGGCATTTTACAGCAATACAATTACTGTTGATAATGTTTTTAAAAACTTGGTAAACCAGCAAGTTATTATTAATGAACAACAAGAAAATGTAAGAGAAATATTATACAAAACTGGAAAAATACAAAATGTGGCATCGCCCACTAACCGGCTTTTAGTTATAATATTTATTGATATGGTTGATATTTTTGAGCAAACAATGGTATCGCACTATGATTATAATTTGATAAGAAACAACTTTGAAAAACACGAAATATTACCACATTTTGAAAAAACTATAAACCAACTAGCGGCAGAAATAAATTACTTAGGGCTTTGCTTGGTACATAACGACAAACCAGGAAGACACTTATTAAGCCTTACGGATTTAGATAATCTTAAAAAAAAATTAGATGATTTAGAAGGGCAAAACATATCTGTATTGGTTTTAAAAAAAATATTGGTAAATATTAGAAACATTTTTATAAGGGTTGATGATATATACAAATATTACCAAAATCCAAAACAAAACTATATTGATAAAGACAGAGTAGCCGAATTTGGCAAATTTGTAAACCATCAAAATTACAATTTTAGTTTGCTTAAAAGTAACCTAACCGCCAAATCATCTTATTTTAGGCATGCCTTGCGGGTATCTTTAGTAATGCTAACTGGTTTTACTATTGCAAATTTGTTGCCGGTTGGCCACCATAGCTATTGGATTTTGCTTACCATTTTAGTGATATTAAAACCAGGCTTTAGCCTAACCAAACAGCGCAACTACGAACGTGTTATAGGTACCATAATTGGTGGTATAGCAGGTGTTTTAATATTAATGTTTGTAAAAGACCAAACCGTAAAATTTTCTTTTTTGTTGATTTTTATGGTATTAACCTACAGTTTTCAGCGTATTAAATATGTAATAAGTGTGCTTTTTATGACACCCTTTGTACTTATACTTTTTACATTTATATCGCCCCAAAACAACATTAATGTAGCCACCGAGCGCATTATTGATACACTAATAGGTTCGTCAATTGCCTTTATGGCAAGTTATTTACTGTTTCCAAGTTGGGAGTCGTTTAAATTTAAAATGGTTTTAAGTGATATGCTAAAAGCCAATTTACAATACTACGAAGTAATAATTGCTAAACTAAGTGGGCATACAACAAACCCCACAATTTACAAACTAGCCCGAAAAAATGTATATGTAAATACCGCAAACTTAGGTGCTGCATTTAAACGAATGCTTAACGAACCTAAAAACAAACAACATAAAGCAAACGAGGTACAAAAATTTGTGGTTTTAAATCATATACTTTCATCTTATTTGGCAAATTTATCTGTTAGTTTAAATAATGCCCAAATTACCCTAAGTATTGATGATGCCAAAACAATAAATAAATCGGTTTTTTATTTAAAAGAATCGATTTTAATATTTGATAATAAAAGCAAACTAGAAAGCCCTAACCTTGTTTTAAAAAATCTAGAACTACGCCATCAGCCAGATAAAAACCAGTTACAAACAGATCAGCTCAATCAAATTTTAAAAATATCGAACGATATTTTTAAAATTACCGAAAAATTATAGCAGTTTTTAAGACCATAATTTAAATTATAATAAAAAAACCGTGAAGCTTAAACTACCCTGTTAACATCCCAAGCCTCTAAATAATCGGCTACCTTTCTAATAAATGCCCCACCTAACGAGCCGTCAACTACCCTATGATCGTACGACATTGACAAATACATTTTATGCCTAATGGCAATAACATCGCCAAACTCGGTTTCTAAAACGGCTGGTTTCTTTTGTATTACCCCAACTGCTAAAATAGCTACTTGCGGTTGGTTTATAATAGGTGTACCCATTATATTGCCAAAAGCCCCTAAATTTGTAAGGGTAAAAGTTCCGCCCTGTACTTCGTCGGGTTGTAATTTATTAATTCGAGCCCGGGCAGCTAAGTCGTTTACCGCTTTTGTAAGACCTAATAAACTCAATTGATCGGCATTTTTTATAACTGGCACAATTAAATTGCCTGAAGGTAAAGCGGTAGCCATACCAATATTTATATTTTTTTTAACCGTAATTTGCGAATCTTTTATAGAAACATTAACCATAGGTAAATCTTTCAACGCCTTAGCAACCGCTTCAATAAAAATAGGCGTAAACGTAATTTTTATACCCTCTCTTTTTTCGAAACTGCTTTTAACCTTATTGCGCCATAAAACCATATTGGTAACATCGGCTTCTACAAACGAAGTAACATGAGGGGCGGTTTGCACACTCATAACCATGTGGTCGGCAATAATTTTTCGCATTCTATCCATTTCAATCACCTCATCGGTATTGTTATGGCTTGGGGCAAATGTTGGCTTAGCTACTACCCTATCGGCAATCAAATTCGGTTTATTTTCATTTCTTCGACTATCTAAATAGGCCAACAAATCGGCTTTGGTAACTCTATTTTCGGCACCTGTACCAACAATTGCATCTAAATCTGCTAGCGAAACACCCTCTTCATCGGCCATGCTTTTTATTAATGGAGAGTAAAATTTTGTACTTTGAGTTTGGGTATTAAATTTTAAATTTTCTATATCTTGTTCAATTTGCGGCACAATGGTCTCAATAATTTCAGGTTCAGCCTCAATTTGTTCGGCTTCGCTATTTTCAATAGCCTCATACTGTTGTGTTTCAATTTCGGTATCAATTATAGCAATTACGTCGCCCACATGTGCAACCTCATTCTCGTTAAAAAAAATCTTAATTACCTTACCTGCCACTGGCGATGGCACTTCCGAATCTACCTTATCCGTAGCCACTTCAACCAAAATATCATCAACAGCAACCACATCTCCTACGCTTTTCTCCCACTTTATTATGGTTGCTTCGGCAACACTTTCGCCCATTTTAGGTAATAATAGTTCGTAATTGGCCATATTTTTTTGTTTTATAGCTTCGGGCTTTCGGGCTTCGGGCTTCTTGTTTGTTTTGTTATAGCTGCGAGCAACGGGCTTCGAGCTTTCGGGCTTTGTGTTTGGTGTGTTAGGGCTTTGGGAAGTTAGCTTTTGGCCAACTGTTAAAGCCCGAGGCTCTTGGCTCGAAAGCCCGTAGCTTTTTTAGGGCGTTCCCTAAAAAGGGCGGGCTTTACGCTCATAGTCCTCAAAATGCTACGTTACACTTCGCTTTTTTCCGGGCTAACCGCTACAATCCCTAACGCAAAAAACTGCACCAAAATTAACGGAGTAAAATTAACAATATTAGGTTAATTAGTACTGTTTTTTAATAATTGATATAAAAGGTTAAGTGCGTTAATAACACTACGTTCTATATTTTGTGGTCGTTTTGTACCAAAAGTAAACTTTTGGGTTACGGTTTTTTGTGCGTTTGCCACAGCAACCCAAACTGTACCTACTGGTTTATCGGGTTGTGCACCATCGGGTCCAGCAATACCGCTAACCGCTATGGCATAATCGGTTTTAAAATTTGTTAAAGCACCCGCAACCATTTGGGTTACGGTTTGCTCGCTAACAGCACCAAATTTTGCTAAAATTTCTGGACTAACATCTAATAGTTTTGTTTTTAACGCATTAGAGTAAACAATACCGCCACCCATAAACACTTTTGAGCAACCTGCATGTTGGGTAATAATTTGCGATATTGCACCACCTGTACAACTTTCGGCAACAGATAGGGTTAAGTTATTTTTCGCCATTAAATCTAAAATCACTTTTTCCAGCGGTATATCTTCGGTAGCTATCCAATTATTTGGTATGGCATTGGTAATTTTAATTACAAAATTATTTATTTCGGCTTGTAGTTGGGCTTGGTTTGTTCCCATACTGCTTAGCCTTAACCGCACTTGCCCTAAACGTGGTAAATAAGCCAGTTTAATATGTGAGGGCAATTGGTTTTCAATATGTTCTATTTTTTCGGCTAAAAACGATTCGCCCACGCCAGCCGTTAAAATTGTGCGGTGTATAATAAAAGGTAATTCAAATTGGTTAATAATTTTTGGTATTACCGTATTTTCAACCAAATTCATCATCTCGTATGGTACGCCCGGTAACGATACAAATATTTTACCATTTTTATTAAACCACATACCCGGTGCGGTACCCAAATTATTTACCAAAACTTCGCAATTATTGGGTATGGCAGCTTGCTGAAAGTTACTTGGCAGTAAAGGGGCATTGTATTTTGCAAAAATTTGTTCTATAATTTTTAGCGAAGCTTCATCGGTTTTCCAACTGGTAGCACCAAAATATTTGTACATTGTTTTTTTGGTAATATCATCTTTTGTTGGGCCTAAACCACCAGTTACAATTATAATCTCAGCTCGGGTTTCGGCATCGGCAAAGGCTTGTAAAATATGGGTTTCATCATCCGAAACCGATGTTATTTGCTTTACGTTGATGCCTGCTTTGTTCAGTTCAACCGCTAACCAAGCCGAGTTGGTATCAACAATTTGTCCTATCAAAATCTCATCGCCAATGGTAATAATTTCGGCTAACATTTTATCTTGCATTATTGAAAATTTCGTCGTTTGCTTAGTTTTAAATCTTGTAAAATGGTTGATCGAACCCTTAAATCAATACTATAACTTTGATACAACCCAAATGGCACCCAATTTATAGCTAAATCCCAACAATGTAAATCGCGGTGTATATTAAAAGTGGTTTGTGTGGTTTTTTTTGTTTTAAAATCGTAACCCGAGTTAAATGTAACTTTCCATTTTGGTGTTAAACTTAAATCGCCATTGATACTTAAAGTTTGTATAATATCGCTAGTTAAAATAGCATTTTGATAATTAAAATTATAATTTAAAAACAAGTTCCAAGGCACATTAAAATCAACAAAAGCATTTGTGTTTCTGTTTATTTGGCGTAATTGCTCGGCCTGTGCAGGGGTTAATTTATCAAACAAACCAGCATTTCCTGGTATTGGGGGGTTGTTGTTATTGTTGTTACTTTTACTATCGCCTGCAGAGTTAAACTTATAATCGAACGAGAAATTAAAACTAGTTAACCTTGGAAATTTACCGTCTTTCCATGTATATCTATCAATACGCTTAATACTTTGGCGGCCAAAATTATCAATTATATTATATACGTATGGGTCTAAACTGCCCCCGAAGTTTATCCCTAATTTTTCGGTAAAAAATGTGCGCCCATTAAAGCCAAGTGTTGGGGAAAGCCTAAAACTATCAACTGCTAAATTATAAGACCCGTTTATTGATAAACCTTGTAATATGGGAATTTTTTTAGTTGGTTCTTTACCTGTACTATCTTTTACATTACGTACTTTTAATTCGATAGTGTTATCCATACCAAAATTAATATTTGCTTGCCTGCCACTACTAGGGCCGCCATACATTCGGCTTTCAAAAATCGAATATTTTTGTAAATCGCCACGTTGGTTTACCACAGCATTTTGGTAATAACCATATTTATCATCACTAAAATCGGGACGATAAGAAAAGCCAATATTAGGCGTAACTACATGCCTTACAGCCATTATTTTACCCTTTTTAAAATTAAGCATCCCATAAAACTTGGTATTAAGGCTTGTACTTAAACCATAGTCCCCTGCTCTTCTAAAACCCGCAACCGTATCCAAGCTTGCTGTGTTTTGTAAACCTGTTGTTGTTGGTGTGCCTAAAAAACTTTTGCGTATAGTTTGAAAATACCACCATTCGTTATAATTAACAGTTTGACTAAATTGAAAAAACTTTAAAATGGTTGACGATAAAGTTATAGGAATTCTATGTTGTATGCCACTATTAATTTTCGAAATTGCTTTTTTTGTAAATAACTCCGACTCTGGAGTATTCAATTCATTATTAGCTTCTAAACCATAAGTAACAGCTAAACGTTGGTACCATTTTGCTGTACCTACCCTTTCTTTACTATCAAAAGGGTTAATTGAACTCATACTAAAACTTAAATTTGGTAAGCGTAAATTAAAGGTTTGTTGTGCTAAATCTTGGGTGTGGCTTAAGCTTGTAGTTAAATTAAAAGGACTGTTGGCAAAAGTTTTACTGTAGGATATACTTGAATTTAAGTTGGTTTGTGCCAATTGGTTAACATTTACATTGCCAAAAGCATTGTTACGATAAAAACTTGAAGTTGCGGCGTTTACCGATGCGCTAAAAGTAGAACCTGGGTGTGCATTTGGATTTTGGGAATGAGACCAACGTAAATTAAAATCTTTTCGGGGCTCGTAAGCAGGTGTACCTTCAATACCAAAACGTTTAGAAGAATAACTAAAAAAAACATTACCGTTGTATTTATAGCGTTTGGTATAATTGCTTTGGGCGTTTCCATCGTACGAACCTTTTGAGTATAAACCGCCTTTTAGGGTTAAATCCCAATAATCGTTCAACCCAATGTAGTAACCAAAATCACGAAGAAAAAACCCTAAAGTTTGGTCTTCGCCAAACTGAGGCAATATAATACCCGACGACCGTTTATCTGGTTTTGGAAAAAACCCAAATGGCAATACAAAGGGTAAAGGCACACCCTCGATAACTAAATATGCCGGGCCCGAAATAATTTGTTTTTGCGTAGCAATACCTTTTGTAATAACAATTCCAAAATGCTGGTGAGGGCTGGGTAAGTTACACGAACTGTATATGGCATTTTTTAAATGCACTTCGTTGTTTTTTTGCTTTTTTATGGTTCCACCGGTAATAAAACCGCCTTGTTGCTCGGTATATACTTGAAATATGCGCCCTTTGGAAGTCTCGAAATTGTAAAAAAGTGAATCGGCGGTAAGCATACCATCTTTTGGGTCTTTAATAATTGGCGTTCCCGAAAAATGGTTTAAACTATCTAAACTACCTTTTGCAAATACTGTTTTTGTTTTTTGATTTAAGGTTATATAGCCTGCATCAATTTGCTTATCGCCATAAACTACCCTACCCTTTTTGTAAACATACATTACACCATTTTGGTAAAGTATAGAGTCTTCGGCAGTTACAGTAATATCATCATCAATATCCGATTTTTTTAAATTTTTAACAACTGTATCTTTTTTGGTAGTATCGCCGTTAAGGTTTATATCTTTTTTTGCTATTGTGGTTTGGCTTTTATTTATTTGTAGTTGTGCAAAAACTTTAACCGGTAAAATACCAGCAAGCAAAAACAACACCCTGCAAATAAAAAGTATTTTGTTAAATTTCAAATCCAAATAAGAATAGTATTTTTGCTTATTAACAAAAACGCCCAAAATTAATGAAAATTACCAATTCAAAAAGGTTTATAATTAGCTTAACAGTATTAATTTTTACACTGATAAGTTTAACATCTTTTAAATTAGCAAACAAACTAGTTTATAAACCCTTAGTTAGTAAGGTAAAAGTTATAGTTATTGATGCCGGCCATGGTGGGCAAGATGGGGCAACCCATGGTGCAATTTCTAAAGAAAAAAATGTGGCTTTAAGCGTTGCGTTAAAATTAGGTGCAGCAATTGAAGAAAAACTACCCGGTGTAAAAGTTATATATACCCGCCAAACAGATGTTTTTGTTAAACTTTACGAACGTATTGGCCTAGCTAACAAAGAAAAAGCCGACTTATTCATTTCTATACACTGCAACTCTATGCCTTTAGTTAGGCAACGCTATGTTATTAAATACACCAGTGGCGGCAAACCAATTTACGGTTACCGTAGCATACCTAACCCTGTTACACGTGGTACCGAAACTTTTGTTGCTGGTTTTGGCCGCATTGGAGAGCAGGATGCCGCAATACGTGAAAACGCATCAATACTACTAGAAAAAGATTATAAGAAAAACTACGAAGGATTTGACCCTAAAGACCCAGAGAGTTACATTATTTTTTCTTTAATGAAAAACGCTTTTAGAGACCAAAGTATTAAATTAGCATCGCTGGTGCAAGATGAGTATGTAAAAAGTGGTCGCATAAACCGAGGCGTTCAAGAAAAAGGCTTGGCTGTATTACAGCGAGCAGGAATGCCGGCAATACTGACCGAAATTGGTTTTATTAGCAACCCTGAAGAAGAAGATTTTATAAATTCGGACGAAGGACAAGCCGAAATTGTTGACAATTTAGTATCGGCTATTGCCGCTTACAAAAAACAAATGGAGTTATAATTTTATCATTAAATAAATTATTTTGAAAATAACTAACGAAACCAAAGTGGGCTTTTTAGCCGCAACTTCTATTGCATTATTTATTATTGGCTACAATTTTTTAAAAGGAAATGATATTTTTAGCAACGAAAACGAATTTTATGTAAATTACGAGCAGGTTGAAGGATTAGCACAATCAAAACCTGTATTAATTAACGGGTATCAAATTGGTAAAGTATCTGAGTTAGTTTTGCAACCCAACGGTCATATTTTAGTAACAATTAAAATAAACCCTAAATATGCAATTCCTAAAAACAGTATTGCCCGTTTAGCAAGTACAGATTTGTTGGGCAATAAAGCTATTATAATAGATTTAGGCAACAGTAAAATTTTAGCAAAAGATGGCGATAATTTAACACCACAAACCCAACAAAACTTATTAGATAAAGTTAAACCCGTACAACAAAAAGCAGAAATGGTGTTGGCCCGATTAGATACCGTTTTGGCATCGGTAAACAAAATATTGAACCCCAATTTTCAAAAAAATGTAGATAAAAGTTTTACTAGTATTGCTAAAACTTTAGAAAACTTAGAGCAAACTACAAAAAAAGTAGATGGTATTGTTGGTACCGAGGCTTCTAGAATAGATAATATATTAGCCAATGCCGAATCAATATCAGGCAACTTTAAAAACTATAATACCCAAATAACAGGCATTTTAAACAACTTACATAAAGTTACCGACGATGTTGCCAAAGCCAACTTTAAACAAACCATAAATAATGCTAACCAAGCAATGGCAAGTTTACAACAAGCTATGGATAAGGTAAACACTGGCAAAGGCAGTATTGGGCTTTTATTAAATGATGATAAATTGTATACCAATTTAAACAATGCATCTAAAAACTTAGATGTTTTAATGGTTGATATTAAGGCAAACCCAAAAAGGTATGTAAGCTTTTCGGTTTTTGGTGGGAAGAAAAAATAGTAAATTTTAAAAAAATCTTTTATTTTTTTTATTACCAAATTAAACGCCAAACTGCATTAAATGATGATCTAAGTGTTTGTAAAACATATTATTCCATTCGGTTTTGCTTAAAATACCAAAAGATAAAGAAACTTTACCATCAAAATAATTTTCACCTAATTGTTGAGTTTGGTTTATATATGCAATTAATTGTATTTTCTCTACCTCAAAATCTTTATCGTTTTTAATAATAAATACTGGTGCAGTTTGCGAGTTTTGTTTGTAAGGCTTTCCGTTAACTACTATGTTTTTAACAAATGCTTTTAATATTAAACCCATTATAAAATTTGGTTTTGGGTGTTTGTTTTGGTATACCATTTCGTAGGTAATATTACAATGAGCAAGCATTTGAGCAACGCTCATTTTACCCCAAAGCGCTGGTGTTGTAGGCTTTAAACTATTAATACGATTTATAACTTTGTTGCTTACTGTTTGCGAGAAAATATTTTCCATAATTTTATTTTAAAAATAAACGTTCGTCAAAATTAAACGAATTAACCGATAATATTTTCAGTTTTACAAAATCCTTATGGTTGGGGTTTAATAAATAATTAAACTCGCCAGGTACAATAACCGACGGTACTTTTAAAACCAAAAACTTAGCTACCTTAACAAAATCGTTTCCAATTACTTGCGTAGCGTATAAATGCGGAAAAGTTCGCCAATTATTGGGTAGCTTTTCTATATCTAACTCTTCTATTTTAATATCATCCGGAATTTCAATACTAATAATATCGTAATTAGTTGGCAGGTTACCTAACGGGGTGTGTACGGCTATTTCGGTAGTGCATAACGCCCTAGACTCGCTAGTGTATACCATTGCAACACCTTTACTATTCCAGCGCCCCCCACTAATTTGTGCTCCCTTTCCAGATAAATCTTTAGAAAAATCTGCTTTACTTAACCTAAAAACAATCATGCCAAAACGCCGTACTCTATTTTAGATAACTCATCTTTTAACAAATTTATACCAAAAGAGTTATCTAACATTTGTTTAGGCATTATATTACCCAAAGCTACATTTTGGGTATTTAGCCACAAGTTAAACTGTGTTGCACTGCCAAAAACTTCGGTACCTTTTTTTTGCAATAAGGTTATTTCAATAATTTTTTCTGATTGTAAAGTATCAAAGGTTTTTTCCTCTTGTTTGTAACGCAGCATAGTACGCTCTGATAAGTGTAAAAACCCTGCCCACTCTAATAAATTAAATGGCCCATTGCTAGCAAATTGTATAAATTTTTTATAGTTAATGCCAATTCTCACTTGGTTTATTAGCCACAATACATTGTTACTATCTAAAGTGTTGTAGGCAATCATAGGCTCATTTACTTGATTTGTTTCCATTTTCTCAATTTCCTCCCCACAAATATACGAAACTTGTCTTTTATTTTTAGTCATTTGTCTAATTATTTTTAACTTATTTTTCTTTAAAATTTTAATCCCAAAATATGTGGCATAAAAATAATTAATCCCACAAAAACAGCAATTATGGAAATAACTAATACAGCAGCAGCTGCTAAGTCCTTAATAATTTTAATTTGATGATTTTTTTGTGGCGATATAAAATCACAAATACCCTCAATTGCTGTATTTACAATTTCGAGCGCAAAAACTAACCCTATTACAATAATTAAAGCTACCCATTCTAAATTGGATATTTTAAATACAAATGCCATAAAAATTACCAAAACAGCAACAAATAAATGTATGCGGGCATTATGTTCTTGTTTAAAAAATACTTTTAATCCGTTTATTGCAAACGTAAAACTTTTTAAACGGCTTATAATTGAAAATTTAATAAGTGCCATAATCTAAATCTTTATTTGAAAACTACCTGAGTAGCACCAAATCCAAATTTCTCTTTATAGGCATCCATAAATGTTTTTACTTGGGGGTGCTTACCCAATTGTTTATGAATTAGTGCTTTTAAAGTTCCATTACCCACACCGTGTATAAAAATTATAGTTTTAAAACGATGAAAAATTGCAGCATCAATAGATTTGTTAAAAAAATTAAGTTGCTGTTCAATAATTTCAACATTGGTTAAACCCGCAAAAGCCGGATTCAGCTTTTCTATGTGCAAATCAACTTCTTTATCGGGTATTTCTATACTAGGCAATTCGGCTTTTAGTTTAAAAAAACTTTCTTTTAATTTTTGCGCATCAATTTTAAAATCTTCATCTAAATTAATAAGCCATACAGGCTTGGGTAATAATGATATACTTGATTTTGCACCCGAAAAATCTTTTGCCTTAAAGTTTATATTTGTTAAAATAGGTGCTTTGCAAGGCTTGTTTAATGGTGTGTAAGAAATAATTCTAAAAATAAGTTTGGGCCAATTATCAAGCTCGGGTAGGCTGGCTACATACACTTTTTTTGTTGATAATGGCATAATTGTATCGGCAAATTCGCCCCTTAACAAATTTGCTTTTTCCGAATTTAAAGTGCAGTATAACTGGTAGTTGGTGTTGTTAACCAAATAAAAATGCGCTATTGATGCCTTATTTAAATCGGGAGAAACAGCCAATAAAATACCATTTTCAATAAAATTTTCGAGAATTATTTGAGTTGGTTCTACTTTGGCAACTGCGGTTTGCTTGTAGTTGCTGTGGCCATGTACACGAGTAAGATTTTTAACAGTGGTAGGTATCTCAAAATCGTCATCGCCGGTTACCCCAACCATAATTTCATCAATTATTGTGGTTATATAACCTTCTCTTTTCTCGTCTACAAAGCGTACAAATTCACCTAATTTAAAATCCATAATAAGGTAAACTTACGCTTTTTTTAGGTAAACAAAATATTTGGATTTTAACCTACTAACAAATTACAACCTCTAATATCACTGTTATCAAATCTACCTAAAACTTCAAAAAAATTATCAGGATGCTTTTTACCCAAATCTTGAGTTGCAATAAACGAACATGAGTTTAAATTAGCCAAATCAATTACATTAATACCGCCTGTTTTACCATCTGCTAACAAAGTTAATGGGTCGTTGGTATCTCTAATAAAAACTTGCATCCAATTGGGGCATTTAAACAAGCCATTTTTTGTTGCATAAGCTTGCGAAAGAAGCTCAGTCATCCCATATTCGGAGTGTATGTGGGCAACGCCAAAACCATTTTGCAAAACTTGGTGTAATGTTTCCCTAATAATCTCTTTGCGTTTGCCTTTCATGCCCCCTGTCTCCATCACAATTAATTCGGGAAAATTTATTTGGTAATTCTCTACAAAATCTAACAAAGCATACGTAACCCCAATTAGAATAGTATTTTGATTTTGGGATTTTAAAATTTGTAAAACATCAAATAAATGTTGTGTATTGTATAAAAAATAACCACTATTTTTATGCTCACTTTTGTTGATAAAATCATTAACCATATAAATTAACGACGAACCATCACGCTCAATATAATTAGGTAGAAGTGCTAAAATACAGGTATTTTTTATATCTCCATAAAAAGCATTAAAAGCTTTGGTATAACTTTCTTGGTATATTTTTAAATCACTAATAAAATGTTGGCTTTGCACCGATGACGTTGTACCCGAACTTTTAAAAACAATTTCAGTTGTTTCTGAATTGCTTTTAATAAGGTGATATTTAAAGAAATCGATAGGTAAAAATGGTATTTGTGCTACGTCTTTGACTGTTGAAACATCAATATTTAAATGCCCAATAAATTGATTATAAACTTTGCAATTATCGGCTTGATACTTAAAAACTTCTAATGCAAGGTTCTCAAAATCAGTTTCAGATTTAATATTAAAAATTTCTTCACTTGATAGTCTGTTTAGCAATTTTATCTGTTTTAAACACAAAATTGCACATTTTTTTGTTGGTTGTTGTAACTGGATTTCATAATATTTTATCAAATAAAAAAAATATTAAAAGTAAAAATACATTAAATGCGATATTTTTGAAGCGCCTTATTTAAAACATTTAAAATATTTTAAAGAAATTATATACTTAAAAATTAGCTAAAATGTAGTATGATGGTTCCCTATATTTTGAAATACAATAAGATTTCCAGTTTAATTTATTGTAATAAGTTAATATCCGTTTCACGCTATGCAACAATTCGTATTATAGTAAAAAATAACTGAAAATCAATACATTAAATAGAGAACAATATAATTTAAAACTACCTAATATTTTACAAATTCGTCTCATTAACCCAACCTAACAAATCATCAATTTTGTATTTATAACCAAATTCTTCAAAACTAAATTTACAACGTACTTTTTTAAAATTCCCTGTTTGGGAGATAAAATCTGCCTTACTATTGTTAAATTTTCGAGATGCCAAAGTGTAAAAATCCTGTTTAGTAGGGTGACTTGGTGCCACGCCGTTAATGGTTTTGTTCCAAAAATTTTGTTCTATAACTGCACTTATTAAATTCAAACAATCAGTTAAATGTATAAGATTTACCGGCGATAAGCCATCGGCAATATCTTGCTTGCCACCAAAAAAACGGCCTGGGTGTCTGTTTGGTCCAATTAAACCTGCCATTCTAATAACTGTAGTTTGCAGCTTGGGGTTGCAAACAAAAACTTGTTCGGCTGTAAACATGCGTAATCCTTTAATCGATTTTTTGTCTACTTCTGTATCCTCATCAACCCAGCTATTGGTTTCGGTGTAAACCGAGGTTGAAGAAATGAAAATAACTTTTTTAATTCTCGAATCAATAATAGCATCGTTTAAGTGATTCATTTTTTGCACATAATCATCTACAAATGTGTTTCTACCTGGCGGTATGTTTATTATTATTAAATCGCTATCAAAAAACTGGTTTGTATTATTTCCGCTTATTGCGGGATTTAAGTGTAGCAAAAACGGTACAATTCCTGCATTTTTTAAGCTTTCTAATTTTACAAGAGAGGTTGTTGACCCTTTAACTAAATAACCCTTGGTTATTAAAAATTTTGCTAAAGGCAAGCCCAACCAGCCGCAACCCACAATAGAAATACTTTTTATAACGTTATTTAACATGAGATTTAAAAATTAACTCTAATTTTGGCTACACTTTTGTAAAAGTAAAACAAAGAAACACACAATCAATAAATTATTAAATTATGAAAACGAATAAACTAAAAATTACAACTTTATCATTAGCACTTATTTTAGCAACCGCAAGCATTTTACCTAGTTGTAAATCACTGTCTAAAACACAAAAAGGCGCTGGCATAGGCGCTATTGCAGGTGGTGCATTAGGTGCACTAATTGGCAAAAAAGCGGGTAATACTGCAGTTGGTGCTTTAATAGGTGGTGCAATAGGTGGTACAGCGGGTGCTTTTATTGGCCGTAAAATGGATAGACAAGCAAAAGAATTAGAAACGGCCATACCTGGTGCCGAAGTAACATCAACAGGTGAAGGAATTTTAGTTAAATTTGATTCGGGCATTTTATTTGCGTTTGGTAAAGCCGAGTTAACAGATGCCGCTAAACAAAATATTGATAACCTTGCAGCATCGTTAAATAAGTACCCTGATACAAATATTAGGGTAATTGGTCATACCGACGCAATTGGTAGCGATATGGTAAACAATAAACTTTCTTTAGAGCGAGCCTCTTCTGTTAGAACTTATGCAGCCTCTAAGGGTGTTAATTTTTCTCGTTTAAAAATTGATGGTAAGGGTAAAAGTGAGCCAATAGCAAGTAACGATACAGAAGAAGATAGAGCAAAAAACCGTAGAGTAGAAATTGTAATTACTGCTAACGAAAAAATGAAAGCAGAAGCTAAAACCGAAGCAACTAAATAAATTTTTAAAATCATATTTAACAAAAAAAGCCCTCAATTTCAAAATTTTGAGGGCTTTTTAATGTTCAAAATTCAAGAAATACAATTAAAATAACGCATAAGTTTATACCCAATTAATTTTAGTTATAAAACTAACGCTTTACTTATGTATATTTCTTGTTTTTACCCCACATAATTTGGGTGTGTTTAGCTATGTTTCTAGTAGTTTTTATAAAATATTTTTGTTGTTTGTTTCAAAACCAACTACATATTTAAACAGTACTACATTAAATTTTTCATTAAAAATTACAATTAATTAGCTTACAACTAGTACTTAGCAATAAATTAAACCCATCAACAAGCTTTTAAAGTTTTTTTTGTGATAGAAAAAGCAAATAGGCTTTTAAAAACAAACTTATGATTCAAAACAATTACACCTTAAAACAACTGGTTATATATTTTTTAAAACTAGGTACGTGGGGTTTTGGTGGCCCCGTTGCATTAGTGGGATACATGAACCGAGATTTAGTTGAACAAAAAAAATGGCTTACCGAAGACGAATATAAAGAAGGTTTAGCATTGGCACAATTAGCACCTGGGCCACTTGCTGCACAATTAGGCATTTATATAGGCTTTGTACATTACGGCATTTTAGGGGCTACATTGGTAGGTTTAGCTTTTGTATTACCATCGTTTATTATGGTGGTTTTATTAGGGATGGCCTATAAAATGTATAGCGGTTTACCCTTAATGCAAGCTATTTTTTATGGGGTTGGAGCTGCAGTGATTGGCATAATTACAATTAGTGCATATAAATTAACCATAAAATCTATCAGTAAATTAGAAATTACTGCTATAAAAAATAACTGGTTATTGTGGTTATTTTATATTGTTGGCAGTGTACTTACCGTAATTACTCAACGTGAAGAAGTATTGCTGTTTGTTTTAGCTGGCATAATTTATATGTTGGTAAAAGCACCACCACAATGGATTAAGAAAACCACCGTTTTACCCAGTTTACTTATTGTTGGTATAGGATTTTGGCAATACGATAATGCAAGCCTGGTAAATATTGCTTTGTTTTTTACCAAAGCTGGTGCATTTGTTTTTGGAAGCGGCTTAGCAATTGTACCTTTTTTACACTCGGGGGTGGTTACACAATTTGCTTGGCTAACAGAGCAACAATTTGTTGATGCTGTTGCAGTTGCCATGGTTACACCAGGGCCAGTAGTTATAACCGTTGGTTTTATTGGGTATTTGGTTGCGGGTTTCCCCGGAGCGTGTGTGGCAGCATTAGCTACATTTTTACCTTGCTATATTTTTACAGTTGCGTTGGCGCCATCGTTTAAAAAAATTGCTAAAAACCAAAGTATAAAAGCCTTTGTTACTGGCATTACAGCGGCGGTTATTGGGGCATTGGTAGGTTCGGTAATTGTTATTGGTATGCGTTCTATAACCGATATTGCTACAGCGTTAATTGCTATTGCTGTTGTTTTTGCACTAATTTATGTTAAAAAATTATCGGAGCCTTATATAATTTTGATGGCTGCTGTTGTTGGTATTATAATTAAAACGGTTTTACCGTTGCCAATGTAGAGACAAGGCATGCCTTGTCTTTATTGTGATTTTTTTGGTAAGGCATGCCTTGTCTCGTTTATAATTTTCTGGAGACAAGGCATACCTTGTTTTTGTTGTGATTTTTTAGACAGGGTATGCCTTGTCATTATTGTGATTTTTTAGACAGAGAATGCCTTGTCATTATTGTGATTTTTTTAGTAAGGCATACCTTGTCTCGTTTATAATTTTATGGAGACAAGGCATACCTTGTATTTATTGTGATTTTTTTGACAGGGTATGCCTTGTCTCTACACTGCAACCACATTAATTTCTAAACTACCCTCAATATCTACATAATTACCCAAGGCCTCGGCTGCCTTTAAGGCTTTTATAATATTACCTCGGGTTTTTTCTAAATCGGTAATTTTCTTTTCGCAATGTTCTACATCTTCTTCGTTTCTTTCGCTTAAAGTAAGCAACTGCCTACTGTGATACTGTATTTTAGCTTCGTATAACGATGTTACTAATGGTATAGCATCTGTGGCCGAGAACCTACCCTTAATAAGTTTATAGTTTTCTGAATTTTGCATTTTTATCAAATTTATTGTCCTTGTGCTAAAGAATAAGCTTTTTTGCCATCGTAAGCCATTAACCATTCTATCGAGCATATTTTAAATTGCTCCGCAACTTTTGCCGAAAGGTTTAAAATATCTGTTTGGGTAAGTACTTGTTCGCCATTTTTTTCTAATCTTACTCTAAATTGATTAATACATTCGGTAAAAATAGAACCCGTAGGGTAAACCTGCGTACCACGGTTGCTCATAGTTGATAGGGCAAAATCACTACCTAATAATGGGTAAATTTTAGCAGCTATTTCTTTAGGTTGTTCTACACTTTCAATAAAAAAATCGGCACCCATAATTTCGGTTAAACTAGGGGTGTTAATGGCTGTCATTTTATTTTGAGTAGGCAAAGTAGGCTGGGTATAAACATCTTGGTTAGGTAAAATATTCAATTTATTGCCTTTGGCAGGAGTTTTCCCTAAATTATTAATAATTTCTTGTGCAAACTCAGTAGTGTTTAAGCTTGGTGTTTGTTTGCTGCCAAAATCGCCCGTATGGGCACCCTGCTCTAAGGTATAAAGTAAAGCATTTTCAATTAAATTGGCATGGCTAAAATGACCTAAATGGTTTAGCATCATAATACCGCTTAACAATAGCGAAGTTGGGTTTGCAATATTCATACCCGTAATATCGGGTGCAGTACCGTGTACTGCTTCAAATATCGAAATATTATCACCAATATTTGCAGATGGCGCAAAGCCTAAACCGCCAACTAAGCCAGCGCATAAATCCGAAATAATATCGCCTTGTAAATTGGTTAAAACTACCACATCAAAATCGGTAGGGCGTACAACCAGCTTCATTGCAAGGTCATCAACAATTACATCATTTACTTCAATTTCGGGGTAATCTTTTGCTACTTCGTAAAAGCATTCTAAAAACAAACCATCGGTAAGTTTCATAATGTTGGCTTTATGCCCACATGTAACTTTTCTGGCACCTTTTTTACGAGCCATATCAAAAGCGTATTTATGCACTTGTAGCGATCCTGGTCGGGTTATAAACCTGCGGCAAAGGGCAACATCGGGCGTAAGCATGTGTTCAATACCGCCGTAAGTATCCTCAATATTTTCTCTAACTATGGTGATATCTATAGGTATGCCAGCTTTAGAAAACACAGTATCAACACCGTTTAAACTTATAAAAGTTCGTTTGTTAGCATAAGTATTCCACACTTTACGGGCAGTTACGTTTAGGCTTTTCATGCCTTTACCTTTTGGAGTTTCCATTGGCCCTTTAAATAAAAGGCCTAAGTTTTCAATGGCATTCTTAGCATCAGGCGTCATACCAGTTGAGTTTCCTTGCTCAAAAATATGTTTGCCCATATCTACAAACTTATAATCTAAAGGTACATCGGCAGCATTAAAAATTGTAATTACTGCATCCATAATTTCTGGCCCTATGCCATCTCCTTTTGCAACTGCAATGGTATTTCTCATTTTTTTGATTTTAAATTAGATTAAAAATTTATATAAATAGTGTGCAACATAATAATAAATAGGTAAGCCCACAATAATGTTAAAAAGAAACGATTTACCCAACACCGATGTTAAATAAAATTTGGTTATGCGTTTGTTAAAGCAATTTCATTGCTGTTGGTGCAGCAACGTACGATGAGCTTGCCGCTATTGTTGCTAAAATTATAGCAACACCAACCGATAAACTAATTAACATTGTAACTGCAATTCCTATTTTGCTGATATAAAAAGCATAATCACACAAAAACCAATAAAAATAGACCTGCTTTTTTTAAATCTCTAAACCTTTGCGAAGCTACTACATCCATTTCGAGCATAAAAATAGCTAAAAAGCCTTTAAATAAATCGAAAAAGAAAAAATTGATTTGTTTATTGCCCGTATAAGCGGTTGGAGTGCCTATTTTTAAACCTCTTACCAACAATAAAGACAATTTTGTTACAATATTTTTTTTTAACAACTCTTTAAAGTTTTTTTAATTCTTTTGTTTTATTTTTATGAAAACCCCTCAAACTATGACTTGTTTTTTAGCATCACGCATCTACAATAATAAATGTTATGAGTGTTGTAAAATGTTTCGGGAATGTGTAAATCTGATTTTGCTAAACCACCAGATGCTCCTAAAATAAAGAATAAAATTTCAGTGTTCAATAACAATTGCATTTAGATTTAATTTGAACAAATATACAAATACTTTTTTAAAAAATAGTATTACTATCATTTTATTGGCTGGTTTATTGATAGGTTTATGCAAAAATATTATATGAAAGCCATTGTTTACAGCACCCGCCCTTTTGAAATTAATCTTTTAAACGAAGCCAATAATAACCAACACCAGCTAACTTTACTAGACGAACCCTTAACCGAAAAAACTATTGAGTTAGCTGCCGGAAATGCTGCAATTGTAGTTTTTACTAATGATGAGGTTAGCGAATCCATTGTAAAAAAAATGAAAGAATTAGGTGTAAAATACATAGCAACCCGATCTGTAGGTACCGACCATATTAACAAGAAAGCTACAGAAGAGGCAAATATTGTAATTGCAAACGTTCCTTCGTACTCGCCACATAGTATTGCCGAACACGCAGTTATGTTGGCTTTGGCGTTAAATAGAAAATTGATTTTAGCTAGCCAGCGTGTTAAAGAATTTGATTTTAGGTTGGAGGGTTTAACTGGTTTTAATCTTTTCGGTAAAACAGTTGGTTTAATAGGTTTAGGTACAATTGGAAAAGTTACTGCGGGTATTTTTAATGGCTTTGGTTGTAATGTTATTGCATACGATATTCAAGCTGATAACGAAAACCCCAATATAAAAATGGTAAGTTTAGATCAATTGTACGCTTCTGCGGATATTATATCGCTACATATACCTGCTACAGCCGATGATAAATACCTAATTAACAGCCAAAGTTTAGCAAAAATGAAAAAAGGTGTGATGATAATTAACACCGGAAGAGGATCTCTAATACACACTACCGATGCTTTAGAGGCATTAAATACCGGACAGCTAGGTTATTTAGGTGCAGATGTTTACGAAAACGAACACGGCTTGTTTTTTGAAAATCACCGCAACGATGCACAAAAAGACCCTATTTTATTACAGCTTTTGGCGCACCCAAATGTAATTATTACCCCTCACCAAGCATTTTTAACCATAGAGGCTTTAAAAGAAATTGCGGCAAAAACTATTGAAAATTTAAATGAGTTTGAATAAGAGTGATGGGTTTTTTATGAAATTAAATACCCTAAAGCTCAACTTAATTTTTTCATATTTAGCTAACAGAAACTTGGTAGATTGTATTTTACAATCTATCAATTTCTTCTTTTGTAAGACCAGATGCTTCAATAATAATTGGCAAAGCTATTCCTTTGTTTTTAAGCTTTTTAGCCATTAATAAAACCCCTTCTAATTTCCCATCTTCAAAAGCAGTATCTATTACACCTTTTAAATCTCTGTATATTTTTAAGCTATTTTCGTAATTGTCTAATTCTGTTTGACCAAATCTAGCAAGCTCGGCTTTTTCAAATGCTTGTGTAAAAATATTGTCTGAAAAAATAGTTGGTATATCTTGAAAATCTTCTAAATGTTTTATAAAAAACAACCATTTATCTAAACGACTATTTAAATTATTCTCTTCCAATTTAAAGTTGGGCATTTCGAGATAAATGTAAGTAAGCTTGTCGTAAAAAGTTTTACCGTTTTGATTTTTTAATTGGATGGTATGTACCACTTCACTTTTTTCTGCTTCACTTTCATAATCATCAAATGTAAAATCCAAAATCCCAATACAATAAACCGCTTTTAAATTATAATTCCATTTACCTTTTTCAGCTTGTTCTCTTATGGGGAAAGTTGAGTAATAGAGGGTTCGTTCCTTAAAATAGTTTTGTCTCGCTTTTTGAAGTTCTACAATAATTTTTTCACCGTTTTGGTTTTGGCAGTAAATGTCGTAGATAGCTTTTCTATCAGAGTCCGCTTGCCCGAGTTGTTCCGAATTTTTAAAAGTTAAGTCAACAATTTTGTTGGCTTGGGGTAGTAACGCATTCAAAAAATCAATTAAAAGTAGTTTACTGGCTTCCTCTCCAAATATTTTCTTAAATCCGAAATCTGTAAAAGGGTTTATGTATCTCGCTTTCATTGTTTTGCTTTAACTATCTAATACAAGCAAATTTACAATAAAATTTTAAAAACTTGCTGACTAACTAAGTTGGATTTCAGTTTTACAGAATTAATTTTTTAGACAAAAAAAATTCGAATTTTAAAATTAAACTCTCAAAATATTATCTGCTTTTAATCAAATTGCATTTATATATATACACTCTCCATTTAATTTTATAAGAAGTAATATCGATTATTTACTCCCCCTCGCCTCTTGCATAGGGTTTCCTCCGCCCGATGCGCCACGTGGCAAAGCCTGCTGTTTAAACATTTCGAATTTGCTGGGTGCTATAACTCTAGGGAAACTATTGTTGCTCTCGTCAATATCACCAGTTTCTCTATTTGGGTCTAAACGCACACTTTGCACTTGCTTAGTTTTAGCAAATACTTTGGTAACCTTATTTTCGTCTTTTCGCCAAATGTAGGCAGGTATGTTATCTATTTCTTTTGTACCATCGGTAAAAGTCCATTCTAAAATAATGGGCATAACCAAACCACCTTTGTTTGTAAAATCTAGTTGGTAAAAATTAGTTTTGCTATCGTATAGTTTTTTTTCATCGGCGTTAAGCCCGTTATAATAATTGGTAAAGCTTTGGTTACTTTTTGGCGATACCGCGTATTTATCCCACTTATTATAAAAATCTTGCAGACTAGTATCGGCTTCAATGGCAAATTTTATTCCCGCATCTCTATTCCTTTTTCGGCTAATAATGTAAGCATCGTTGTCTTCGGCTTTTTTTATTTCTAAGTTTTCCGTTTCCGGATTTTTTGTGTCCATTCTAAAATATTTCATACCATCAATGGCTATATCAACAGGGTCGGTACCGTAAAACCAACCACGCCAAAACCAATCTAAATCTACTGCCGATGCATCTTCCATTGTTCTAAAAAAATCGGTTGGTGTGGGATGTTTAAAAGCCCAACGACGGGCATATTCTTTAAAAGCGTAATCAAACAATTCGCGACCCATTACGGTTTCGCGTAAAATGTTTAAAGCGGTTGCAGGTTTGCCGTAAGCATTTGCACCAAAGCGTATTATATTTTCCGAGTTGGTCATAATGGGCTCTAGCTGATCTTTTGGTAAGCGCATATAATCGGCAATTAAATGTGCTGGGCCACGGCGAGATGGGTAATTATTATCCCACTCTTGTTCGGCTAAATACTGGCAAAAAGTGTTCATCCCTTCGTCCATCCAAGTCCATTGGCGTTCGTCGGTGTTTATAATCATCGGAAAAAAGTTGTGCCCTACTTCGTGAATAATTACACCCATCATACCATACTTAACAGCTTCGCTGTAAGTGCCATCTTTTTCGGGACGGCCATAATTAAAGCAAATCATTGGATATTCCATACCGTTGGTAGCCTCAACCGAAATTGCAACAGGATATGGGTAAGCGATAGTATGTTTAGAGTAAACTTTTAGCGTGTGGGCTACCAATTTTGTAGAATATTTGCGGTAAAGTGCATAAGCTTCGGGGCAGTAATACGACATGGCCATTGGTTTTTTTCCTTCATCCAAGTTAACTCGCATGGCATCCCACACTAATCTGCGTGAGCTAACAAATGCAAAATCACGCACATTTTTAGCTTCGTAAACCCAAGTTTTTTTGGCTGTCGATTTTGTTTTTAAAGCACTATTTGCTTCTGCTAAGGTTACTACTTCAATAGGTTGTTTAGCATTTTGTGCTTGTTTCCATCGCTGCAACTGCGCTGGCGAAAGTACATTTGGGTAGTTGCTACACTCGCCTGTAGAGCCGATAATATGGTCCGCAGGTACAGTAATATTTACTTTAAAATCGCCAAAAGTTAGGGCAAACTCGCCACCGCCAACAAATTGTTTATTTTGCCAGCCTGCAAAATCCGAGTAAACGGCCATACGTGGGTACCATTGTGTAATGGTATATAAGTAGTTATCGTCATCGGCAAAATATTCGTATCCGCCACGGCCACCAACAGTATTGCGGTTGGTGATTTTGTAATTCCAGTTAATTTTAAAAACAAATTTTTGGTTGGGTAATAATGTTTTAGGCAATTCAACCCGCATCATTGTTTGGTTAATGGTGTATTTTAAGGTAGCGTTGTTAGCATCTGTAATTTTTAAAATATTTACACCCAAGCCTTTTTCTATCCCAATTATGGCTTGCATTTGCGATACCTGTAATTTATCTTTTATAGCGCTACCGTTAAATAATTGATTATCGGCATTAGGTTTATGTTCGTTTTCATCTAATTGTAACCACAAATAAGTTAAAGCATCGGGCGAATTATTGGTATAGGTAATAGTTTCTTGACCAGTTAAAACTTGTGTTTTGTCATTAATTTCGCAATTAATTACATAATCGGCTTTTTGTTGCCAGTATTTTGGCCCAGGCGCTCCCGATGCCGATCGGTACATATTTGGGTCGTGTAAAATAGTTTCTAACTGCTCAAACTTATTGCCGTGGTTACTGCCGGGGTTGTTTTGCAAAAACTGGGCAAATGTGTTACAGTAACATCCCAAAATAAACAAAGCAAAAATTATTTTTTTCATATTTTTTTAATTAAAATCCCGGAAAACGCTGTATAGCCATCATTAAAGCTACCCCAAAAATAGCCGACGATAAGAATAATTGCCACTCTCGTTTTTGTTTACGAAATATGCTTACTACAATAAACGATACCAAAAGCACAATTAGTACAATTAGTATTTGACCAACTTCTAAGCCAATATTGAAAGCCAACAGTTCTACTACAATATTGTTCGATTTGCCCAAAAGGCTTTTTAAATAATTAGAAAACCCCAAGCCGTGTATTAAACCAAAAAGCAATGCTAAAATATAGGATAAATTTATTTTCTTATTAAAATTACGTTTTCGGGCAATATTTATAGCAGCAGTAATAACAATAGTTACAGGTATTAAAAACTCTATCCATTTTGTAGATATTATAATTACATTTAACACACTTAAAGCTAATGTTATAGAGTGCCCAATGGTAAAAGCAGTTATTAAAATTAAAACCTTTTTATAATCGGGTAGCAAGTAAATGCCACATAGCGCAACTAAAAATAAAACATGATCGTAAGCTTGCCAGTTTAAAATGTGCTGCCAGCCCAACTCAAAGTACAAACTAAAATTTTGCATTGCTATAAATTGGTAAATTTAAATTCTAAATTTATAAAATATGATTCACATTTTACTCATTCTATCATTTCTATTGCATCCTTTTTTTGTGAGTGTAACCACGTTTAACCAAAACCCTAAAACAAAAACTGTAGAAATTAGTGCCAAAATTTTTTATAACGATTTAGAACAAGATATTTTTAAACAAAGTAATGTTAAAATTGATATTGTACATCCTAAAAATAAATCAGAATCAGATAATTTAATAGCATTATACCTACAAAAGCATTTAAAGGTTACTATAAATAATAAAATTTACCCAATTAATTTTATAGGCTATCAAATAATTGACGATGCCGCTTGGTGTTATTTAGAAACACCTAAGACTCCCAAAATAAAAACTATAAGCATAACAAATAATATACTTTTAGCACTACACCCCCAACAAATAAATATTGTTAATCTTAAAATTGATGATAAAGAAGCAAGTTATAAGCTAGATGAAAGCCAAACTGTGTTTAATTTTATAAACCAGTAAAGACCATATTATAATTTTAATTTGGGCGTTCGGGCGGGCTTTACACTCATAGCTTTTTATCCCCATTTTCCCCTGTGGGGTTATGGGATTAAAAAGGCTAACCGTTTCAATCCCTAACGCAAATTCAACCTCTATTTATACTCCTTCTAAATAAATGCAATTTACAAATGATTGACATTTTTAAACCTTAGTAAATATACTTTTGGCAAACAGAAAAAAAATTAATTGAAGCATTTAAAAGTTATAGCGTTTACACATAAGCAAATTGATTTAAAACAATTGGGCTGCTTGGTTTTAAATGAAGAAATTTTAGATCAAAAACTTCATTTAGTAAAAGAAAAATACCACATCACCGAACTTTTTTACCTTGCCACTTGCAACCGTGTAGAGTTTGTTTTTACTGCCGAGCAAGAAATAGATACAAAATTTGTAAAATGTTTTTTAAATAGTTTACACGATAATTGTCTTACCAACCAACAAGTAGAACTTTTAGCAGCCGATTGTTGCATTTACCAAAACGAAGAAGCCTTAAACTATTTAATGCGTGTGGCAAGTTCGTTTGAAAGTTTAGTAGTTGGCGAAAAAGAAATTTTAGCACAAGTACGTAAAGCCTACGAAGCCTGCCGGGCAAAAAACCTAACTGGCGATTATCTGCGAATGATAATGAACCAAGTTGTAAAAACAGCCAAACAGGTTTATACGTATACCAATATCTCTAAAAATCCTATATCGGTAGTATCTTTAGCTTACCGCAAACTACGCGATTTAAAAATTTGCGCAGATTCGAGAATATTAATTATTGGCGCTGGCGAAACCAACCAAAATATTGCCCAATACCTAAAAAAACACAAATACACTAATTTTTCGGTATTTAACCGCACTTTAAGCAAAGCACAAAGTTTGGCCAACCAGTTGGGCGGTAAAGCCTACGATTTAGAAAGCTTAAAACAAGTTAAAACAGGCTTCGATGTAATTATTACTTGTACTGGCTCAACCCAGCCTGTTTTAACTGAAGAAATTTACGCCAATTTACTTAACGGCGAAACCGACCAAAAAGTAATTGTTGATTTAGCCATACCAAACGATACCGCACCCGAAATACTAACCCGCAACAAAGTTAATTTTATAGAAATTGCCGATTTAAAAGATATTGCAGAAAAAAATATGCAAGAGCGCTACCAAGAATTAATTAACGGGGAAGCTATTATTGAGAGAAACCTGCTAGAGTTTAGACCAGTTTTAAAACAACGCCGTGTAGAATTGGCGATGAAAGAAGTTCCCGAAAAAATTAAAGAAATTAAAAATAGGGCTTTAAATAATGTTTTTGTCGACGATATTAATTTGTTAGACGAAAACTCGAAACTGATACTCGAAAAAGTAATGGCCTACGTAGAAAAAAAATACATCAGCATACCTATGGTTATGGCAAAAGAAATTTTAGTGAATTGCGATTGATTTTCTTAGCTTTTAAAATTTTGCCTTTTGTTAATAACCTTAGTTAGATTGTTAATGTACAGTATAAATTGCTGAAAATCAGTGTTATTTACGATTTTAAAGCGTTAACGACGGTAGCGGCATCCTTTTTTTACGCCGAATCTCCCCCTTCGGGGGTCGGGGGGATTGACAAAGAAAAAAAGATACAGCGGACGGCGTGTTAAAACGCCCAAATCATATTCAAAAAATAAAAAACAATATTTCAACAATCGAATTCAGGTTAATACTATAAAAAAAACTATTGTGGATAAAAAAATTATAATTGGCACCAGAGGTAGCGATTTGGCCTTATGGCAAGCCAATTTTGTAAAAGATAAATTGGCCGAAATTAACATACAAGCCGAACTAAAAATTATTAAAACCCAAGGCGATAGCATTTTAAATTTACGTTTAGATAAATTAGAGGGTAAAGGTTTTTTTACACAAGAACTTGAAGAGAAATTACTAACCGGCGAAATAGATTTAGCCGTACACTCCCATAAAGATTTACCCACCAAAAATCCCGATGGTTTAGTTATTGCCGCAGTAAGCCACCGCGAAGACGCATCCGAATTGATTTTAATTTTAAAAGATTGTGTAGATACGTCTAAAAAACTATCCATAAAACACAACGGTGTGGTGGGCACATCATCAAACCGTAGGCAAGCGCAATTATTATCGGTACGGCCCGATTTAGAAATAGAAAACCTTCGTGGTAACGTACCTACACGCATACAAAAACTCCGCGACGAAGATTACGATGCCATTGTGATAGCTAGGGCAGGCGTAACAAGGTTAGGTTTAGACCTTTCGGAGTTTCACCAAGAAGTTATAGAGCCCAATGCCGAAATGGTACCTTCGCCAGCACAAGGCGTTTTGGCCATACAAATTAAAGAAGATAACAAAGAGCTTTTTAAAATTCTACAACATATAAATGATGCCGCTGTTGCCGAAGTTATAGCCGTAGAACGTAAAGTACTCAACCTTTTCGATGGAGGCTGCCACGCACCATTAGGTTGTTATTGCCAAAAAAACGACGGAATTTTTGAAGTTTGGACAAGCAAAGCAAACGAAGCCATTGAATTTCCCGATAGGTTTTATATAGAAGCAAAAACTACAGAAGGTTTAGCCGAAAAAATTGTAGCCAAGTTTGATATTGCTAACCGTAAGTTTCCTGCAAAAGTTTTTATATCGCGTGAGTTAAGCGAAAGTAGTTATTTTGCTAAATCCTTAGCTAAAAACAATATAGAGTTAGAGGCAAGATCATTAATTAGAACCGTACCTACTTTTAATAAACTAGATTCGTATATTTTTAGAAACTTAGATTGGATATTTTTTAGCAGTAAAAACGGCATCGAATACTTTTTTGCCCTCGAGCCAATTTTACCAAAAGATATAAAATTTGGGGTTATTGGTCGTGGTAGCGAAGATGCCTTAAAACAAATGGGCAAAACCGTAGATTTTGTTGGCGAAAGTAACGATACCGCCGAAATTGCCCAAGATTTTGCTGCTATTGCAAACGGACAACACATTTTATTTCCATCGGCAAAAGAATCTTTGCGCACTATACAAAAAGGATTATCAGCGGAAACAAAAATTATAGATCTTGCGGTTTACGAAACCATTTTAGAAGATAATATAACACCCACATTTGCCGATGTATTGGTTTTTACCAGTCCATCAAACGTAGAAGCTTACTTTGCTGATAATTTGCTAGATCCAGGCCAAAAAATTGTAGCCTTAGGCAAAGCCACAGGCAATAAGTTTGATGAAATGAGTGTGCCTTATTTACTCCCGGCTTCGCCAGATGAAATGGGTTTAGCCGAGGTGGTTTTTGGGATTGATGTTTAACCTGTCATTCAGAGCGAAGCGTGGAATCTCACTTGCCTCTGAACGCAGTGAAGAGTCTCCGTTGTCACTCTGAACGCAGTGAAGAGTCTCAAAGCTCTTTTTTACCTAAATATACCCCGTTTAAATTCGTGTATTCGTGGCAAACTAAATACACAGCCACGTGGTAATTTATCGCCACGAATTCACTAATTGGGGTTATAATCTTTTACCGAGTTAAACCATAAAATGGGTCAGGTTAATTTTCTGGGGAGAAGGCCATTAAGCAAATAATTTTTCTAGCCTAAAAAGGAAGAAATCAATATCGGTAACACCTCTTAAATTA
>REAS01000099.1 GCA_004294495.1 Sphingobacteriales bacterium | reverse complement strand
TAAATCTTGCAGTAATTTTTTGTCTAGCGTTTCGATAATACTTTTTTTTCAAAGCTAATATTTTATATGCCTTCTCCCCAACTTTTTAACCTGACCCCAAATTTGGTGAGGTGTGTTAATAACCAACGAAAAATTAGATTAACACACCTACAAACCTCCCATATTTAACACCAGCCATGCGTAAAATAAACGGGATTGAAGTGGAAAGCCCGAAGTGTGGAGGCTAAATGCCTAGGGCGGACTTGTAACGGAAAGCCCGACTAGCCCTTAAATAGTAGTACAAAACTTGCTTTTCGAATAAAAAATAGGCTTTAACACCTTAATTTAACCTTAAATATAAAATTTGAAAAAAAGTTTGCAAAAAAAGGCTAATGCGCCTATATTTGCATTCCGTTTAAAAAAGAAATTTTTGAAAACAAAGCTTGCCTGATAGTATAATGGTAGTACAACGGTTTTTGGTACCGTATGTCTAGGTTCGAACCCTGGTCGGGCAACACAACAAAAAAAAGCTGAATGAGGGTTTTCTAAATTCGGCTTTTTTTATTTTATCAAATACAAAGAGATGCCCTTACAGTTTAATACGGTAAAATTATTTTCTGGTACGGGTACACAAGTACTTTCGCATCGTATTGCCCAATCGTACGGTAGGCCACTTGGCGATTTGGTAATTTCTAGGTTTTCGGATGGTGAAATTCAACCTTATTTTAATGAAAGTGTACGCGGTTGCGATATTTTTTTAATACAATCTACCTGCCAACCTAACGATAATTTAATTGAGTTATTGATGATGATTGATGCCGCTCGAAGAGCATCGGCACATTATATAACAGCAGTTATACCCTATTTTGGTTTAGCAAGGCAAGATAGAAAAGATAAACCTAGGGTATCAATAGGCTCTAAACTGGTGGCTAATTTATTAACTGCCGCAGGTGCCGATAGGGTAATGACGATGGATTTACATGCATCGCAAATTCAAGGTTTTTTTGATATACCGGTTGATCATTTAGATGCATCGGTAATATTTGTGCCCTATATAAAAAGTTTAGGTTTAAAAAACTTAACCATAGCATCGCCAGATATGGGTGGCAGTTACAGGGCTCGCACATTTGCTAAGTTTTTTAATGCAGAAGTAGTAATTTGCGATAAGCGTAGAAAAAGATCCAATGAAATAGAATCAATGTCGATAATTGGGGATGTTACAGGCCAAGATATTGTTTTAATGGATGACATTGTAGATACGGCGGGTACCTTATCCAAAGCGGCAAGTTTAATTATGGAAAACGGAGCCCGAAGCGTAAGAGCGGTTTGCACACACGCCGTACTATCGGGCAATGCTTACGAAACTGTGGAAAACTCGGCTTTAGAGGAGTTGATAGTAACCGATAGTATTCCGTTAAAAATAGAAAGCAGCAAAATTAAGGTGCTTTCTACCTCAACATTGTTTGCAAAAGCAATTGCAAATGTTAACGAACATGGCTCGATAAGCGAGCTTTTTAAAGTTTAATTTCAATAAATTACATAAATAAAATAACAAAAAATGAATATTATCGCAATTAGCGGTTCTCAAAGAGAGAACGTAGGGAAACGCGACGCAAAGCAATTGCGTTACGAAGGTAAAGTACCAGCTGTTTTATACGGTGGCACTAGTCAGTTACATTTTTCAGTTTACTCACCCGATTTAAAGGATTTAGTTTACACACCAGAAGTTAATTTTGTTGAGATTGATGTTGATGGTAAAAAAACTAAAGCAGTTTTACAAGACATACAATTTCACCCATTAACCGAAAAAATTGTACATATTGATTTTCTTCAATTATTTGATGATAAAGCTTTAACAATGGAAATTCCAGTTAAACTTACAGGAACTTCGCCAGGTGTAAAAACGGGTGGTAAATTAGTACAAAAATTACGTAAGTTAAGAGTTAACGCTTTGCCTAAAAATATGCCTCAGTACATTGAAGTTGCAATGGAGGTTTTAGAAGTTGGCAAATCGGTAAGGGTTAGAGATTTAGAAACTAAAAACTATACTATTACTAACGTACCAGAAGATACAATTGTATCGGTTACAATGTCTAGAGCATTAAAACAAGCCGAGCAACAAGCAGCATCAGGTAAAAAATAATTTTATTTATTTTAAAATAATAAGGGCAATGTTTAATTACATTGCCTTTTTTTTTGAGGAAATTTTGTGGAATAACAATACGTACTTTAAAAAAAGTTTTGGCTCTTCGCCATATTGTGTGGATAAATAATTTGGCTCTTCGCCATAATGTGTGGATAAATAATTGCATTAAAAAAATAGGCATTTATTCTTTTCTTTTAATTCAAGGCGTGGCAACCACGGTTGGTGGTTTAACTACGTTATTGCAACACGCTGCGAATTGCTTGGCTAGCAACATATCAATGTTTCTACAAAAAAATTTATTGGCTTCCCTATCCAAATAATAGCCTGCCGGCAGGCAGGCAGGCTAGGCCGTCCCCAAACGCACACCTGTTTAATGGTAATAAATTTATTATTAAAAATCTATCCACAGTTTTTGGCGAAGAGCCAAAGTTTTTTGCAAATTAAAACTTGGTGCGTACATTGTAGTATTAAGGTATGAATAAAATGAAATCATATACACTTTGCTTTTTTCTGTTTTTGGTTTTTAACCTACAAGCACAATCTCAAAAAGATGGTTTGGTTGCGCTTATAAATGCTGAAAAGAAATCGGCAAAAGCCAAAATAAATTTTGTAGCAAACAGTAACACCCAAAATTATGACATCATATACCAATGTCGTTTACTTAAGCAAAAGTACCAGGGCAACCGCTTTTAAACTACCATCATTAACTCCCTGTATTCTAAGTTGCAACTAGCTTTTAGTTTTTTTCTTCTGATAGATATTTTATTTATTT
>REAS01000174.1 GCA_004294495.1 Sphingobacteriales bacterium | reverse complement strand
GATTAAACAGAAAAAACCCTCGAAATCACAAACCTAAAAAATTGTACAATATGGTGTATAAAAGAATATAGATATTGCTTAAGTAAACGACATTGCATCATATACCACAAATTAGAGTTTACGGTTAACCCAGAAAAATATTTTATTGTGGGTACTGTAAGCACAACTTTTAAAGCTTTATCAAGCCTGCAAAGTATTATTTTTGATTTATCAAAAAAAATGATTGTAAGTAAAGTAACACAAAATGGGGAATCTCTCTTTTTTGAACAATCTAGCAATAACCAGTTATTAATAAATTTAAAAAACACGTTATTGGCAAGCCAAACAGCTACTTTGGTTATTTAATACGCTGGTGCACCTTCAAAATCAAATAATGCTTTTAGAATTGCAACTCACGGAGATGATAAACCAATTTTATTTACCCTTTCGGAGCCTTTTGGCGCAAGCGATTGGTGGCCTTGTAAGCAAGATTTAAACGATAAAATTGATAGTATAGATGTTTTTATAACTGCACCAGCTATTTACACCAGTGTAAGTAACGGCCTACAAATAAATAGTATTGATAATTTAAATAATACAAAAACCACGCATTTTAAACATAAATACCCTATACCGGCCTACCTAATAGCCATTGCTGTAAGCAATTACAATATTTATACGCAAATGGCTGGTACATTTCCCAATCAGTTTAATATTGTAAATTACCTGTACCCCGAAGATTATAACACTAGCGTAGCCGATTTAGCTCAAACGCTGCCTGTTATGAGTTTTTTTGAATCGAAATTTGGGCAATACCCTTTTGCTAAAGAGAAATATGGCCACGCCCAGTGCAACCTTAACGGAGGTATGGAACATACAACGGTTTCGTTTATGGGAATGTTTGATAGAGATTTAATTGCCCACGAATTGGCGCACCAATGGTTTGGCAATAAAATAACTTGTGGTAGTTGGAAAGATATTTGGCTTAACGAAAGCTTTGCAACCTACTTATCGTGGTTGGTTATAGAAAATTTAGATGGTAGGGCTGCCTTTATCAATCATAAAAAAAATAAATCGAGCAAAATAGTTAATAGGGCCGATGGTTCGGTTTATATACCAGATAAAGATTCTACAAATGATGCAAGAATATTTGACTCGAGATTAAGTTACAATAAAGGCGCAGTGGTGTTAGATATGCTGCGCTTTAAATTAGGTGATGCTAAATTTTTTGAAGCCATTAAAAATTATCTTTCTGATGAAAAGCTAGCGTACAAATTTGCCAAAACAGCAGATTTAAAATTTCATTTTGAAGCTGTTTATGGTAAAGATTTAACCGAATTTTTTAACGATTGGATATTTGGAGAAGGCTACCCAAGCTATAAAATTTCGGCACAAAACACAGCAAATGGCGAAGTTAGGTTTGTGGTAAGTCAAAAACAATCGCATCAATCAGTTAATTTTTTTGAGGCCGAAATTCCTATTCGTGTTTATGGCGAAAATGGAGAAGTGTTTGATACTATTTTAAACAACACAAAAAACGGAGAAGTATTTTTAGTGAAAATTCCTTTTAATATTTATAAATTTAGTTTTGATGAAGATTACCATATTTTATCAACCTATAACACCACAAATTTTATCCAAGAAGTTTTAAATATCCAACCTACGGTTTTAACATTATACCCCAACCCGGTAACTAATATTTTATACTTAGATTTACCGCAGGGCGAATTTTTGTCAAATTCGAGCATAATAAACAAGATTGGGCAAACAGTTATAAATACCAATACTCTTAAGTTTTGGGATGTTTCTTTGTTACCAAGCGGTGTTTATTTTTTAAAAATAGAAACTAATATTGCTGTAAAAAAAATAAAGTTTATTAAATTATAACGCAAAATTTATTTAACAAAACAATTTACAAGTTAATAAAGGGTCTGTTTTAAACCTTTATAAAAGTTTTAAGTTAAAATTAGTCTTGTAACGATGCTTGTTGCTTAGGTATAAAATATAAAAATGCCTGAAAATTTTCGATATACTTTGGCATATCTAACACATAGTAGAAAGCTCCTTTTTTAGAGTTCAACTTGTCTTTTTCGGGTTGTTTAATTAATAGCTTGGTTGATAATATTTTTCTACTAAAATTGCGTTTATCTATTTGAGTTTCAAAAATCCCTTCGTAAAGGTTTTGTAATTGTGGAATGGTAAATTTACCCGGTAATAATTCAAATAAAATAGGATGCAAAGCTGCTTTATACCGCAATTGTTTTTTTGCTAATTTAACCATTTGGTTATGGTCGAAAATTAAATCGGGAATTTGGTTAAGCGAAAACCATTGTGCGTGGTAATTATTGCTAATCTGGGTTTCGTATTTAAGTATATCAATTAACGCAAAATAGGCAACTGAAATAATACGTTCAAATGGGTCTCGGTTAGGGTTGCTAAAAGCATACAATTGTTCTAAATAAACACCCTCTAATCCTGTTAATGTTTTTAAAATATGGTTAGCAGCTTGGTCTAAATCTTCGTTGGGTTGTATAAAACCACCCATTAAACTCCATTTAAATTTTTCGGGGCTAAAGCTTCGTTGTATCAAAAGTATTTTTAATTCGTTACCATCAAAACCAAAAATAATACAGTCTATGGCAACTAAAACTTTTGTTTGTCCATTATATTTTACCATAAATTGTTTGGGTTTTTTTGTTTACACAACAAACTGTTTAATTTTATGAAACATAAAAAAAATGCCCGCAAATTTTACGGGCATCATTTTTAATAGTTAAATTTATGCGTGAAGTTTAGTTCTATCTACTAACTTGTCTTTATAGTAACCATTTTCTAATTTCTCTCTTACTTCTTTAAAAGCTTCTAATGTGCGACTAACATCCTGTAAAGTATGCGTTGCGGTAGGAATTAACCTTAACATAATTAAGCCTTTAGGTATTACTGGATAAATTACAATTGAGCAAAATATACCATAATTTTCTCTTAAGTCCATTGTGCTAGATGTAGCTTCATCAACACCGCCTTGTAAAAATACTGGGGTAACAACCGAGTTTGTAACGCCAATATCAAAACCTTGTTCTTTTAAACCAGTTTGTAATGCAGTAGCAATTTGCCACAATTTTGCTTTAAGCTGAGGCTGTGATTGTAATAATTCTAAACGTTTTGCTAAACCCAAAACCATTGGCATAGGTAATGATTTTGCATAAGTCTGGGATCGCATATTGTAACGCAAAAAATTAACAATTTCTTTGTTCGATGCTATAAAAGCACCAATACCTGCCATAGATTTCGCAAAAGTGCCAAAGTAAACGTCTACCCCATCAATACAATTTTGATGTTGGTGTGTGCCAGCACCAGTTAGCCCCATAGTGCCAAAACCGTGAGCATCATCTATCAATAATCTAAAATTAAATTCTTCTTTTAAAGCTACAATTTCTTTGAGTTTACCTTGCGCCCCCGACATGCCAAAAACACCTTCGGTAATAAGCAATATGCCACCGCCTTGTGCTTCGGCAAGTTTTGTTGCCCGTTCTAACTGTTTACGTAGGCTATCAATATCGTTATGTAAATACACATAGCGTTTGCCCATGTGTAAACGTACGCCATCTATAATACAAGCGTGTGATTCGGCATCGTATACTATAACATCATTTCTATCAACCAATGCATCAATAGCCGACATAATGCCTTGGTAACCATAGTTTAGTAAAAATGAATCTTCATACCCTGTAAATTGTGCTAATGCTTTTTCTAACTTCTCGTGATGGGTTGAGTTTCCCGACATCATACGGGCACCCATTGGATATGCTAAACCGTAATCGGCTGCTGCTTGTGCATCTGTTTCTCTAACCTCGGGGTGATTTGCTAAACCTAAATAATTATTAAGGCTCCAAACTAAATGTGGTTTGCCTTTAAAATTCATATTTGGCGAAATTTCTCCCTCTAATTTAGGGAAAGAAAAATAACCGTGAGACCATTCTAAATATTGCCCTAGTGGGCCCATGTTTTTACTTATCTTTTCAAAAATATCCAATTTGTGTAATTTTTTAATGTTTTATATTCTAGCAAATTTAGCTTTTAATTTTGTGATAACAAAAATGTAACCAAAGCGTAACTTTGCTAATTCCAAATAATTCACTTTACAAACTAAAACAATAAAAATGCTGGCTTAGTAGAACTTAATTTACAAAAAAATCCCCTATTTTTCAATAACTTTTGCTACCTTAAAATAAGTACCATCGCTTAACGGGGCATTTGCTAAAGCTTCTTCTGTGGTAATTTCTTGGTGTACTTCATCGGGGCGTAAAACATTTACAGCATCGTTCATATACACAAGCGGTTGTACCCCAGTGGTATCTAACTCATCTAGTTTTGCCATAAAACTTAAAATTTCGCTAAGCTCTACAATTGCTTTTTCTTTCTCGGCTTCGTTAAGCTCTAGACGAGCCAAATGGGCAATTTTATCTACGGTATCTTTGTCTATTTTCATAATCTTTTCAAGCGTTTTTATTGGCTAATAAATCAACCTACTACCAATTACCCTATAAACTTCGTTTTTTAATTCTTCTTCGTTTTGGGGCAGCAAGTTAGCGGTTTCTATTGGTTTATGCACATAAATTTGGCAAATACCGGGTTTGCTACCTCGGGCTTTACCGTCATCGTGTTGTAGTTGCCAACTATTTTTAATGCTTACAGGCAAAATGGCTACTTTATTTTCGATAGCCATTTTAAAAGCTCCATTTTTAAATGGATGCAATACGGGTGGGTAGTTTTCACCAATAATTCCTTCGGGGAAAAGCACCAAACTAAAACCCAGTTGCAATTGTTCGGTAGCCTTTTTGTATGCCCTAAAAGCAGCCATTTTGCTATCTCGGTTTACGGGCACATCAATAGTTTTAAACCATATTTTGGTTACAGGGTTGCGCAACAAATCATCTTTACCCATAAAAAAAATATTGCTTTTACCTAGTAAAGTTATGGCGGTACTGTCTAAGTTTGAGGTATGGTTGGCGCAAATAATATAGTTTTTATCCCAATTTATGGGGCATTGGTAGGTGTATTTATAAAATAATCCCGCTAAGGCGGAGGATAAAAAAGCGAAAATTCGGCGATAAAAATTGAGTTTTTTGTACCGCTGTGGCTTCCTACTAAAATAATATACAAACGGGAGTAAAAGGTAAAACGAAATTGCAATGGTAAACATTAGCCAATAGGTATGCGCTTGTTTTAAAAATGTTTTCATCGACTTCAAAAATAGAAAATTTCTGTACTTTCGTTGCATATATGGAAACTGTTGTAAGCGGAATAAGATCGACCGGAAAATTGCATTTAGGAAACTATTATGGTGCAGTACAAAATTTTGTAAAAATGCAAAACGAGTACAATTGCTATTTTTTTATTGCCGATTATCATTCGTTAACCACACACCCCACCCCAGCAAACTTACACACTAACGTAAAACAGGTTTTGGTAGAGTATTTAGCTTGCGGGCTAAATCCCGAAAAAGCAACACTTTACGTACAATCTGACGTTCCCGAAATTGCCGAATTATACCTTTACTTAAATATGAACGCCTATTTGGGCGAATTGGAACGTAGCACATCTTTTAAAGATAAAATACGCAACAACCCCGAAAATGTGAACGCTGGTTTATTAACTTACCCTGTTTTAATGGCTGCCGATATTTTAATTCACCACGCTACAAAAGTGCCGGTAGGGAAAGATCAAGAACAGCATTTAGAAATGAGCCGCACTTTTGGCAATCGTTTTAATAATTTATACCAAACCGAATATTTTAAAGAGCCTTTTGCATTTAATTTTACCCAAAATTTAGTTAAAATTCCGGGTTTAGATGGTAACGGTAAAATGGGGAAATCGGAAGGTGAAAACAATGCGGTTTACCTTTCTGATACGCCCGAAATTATTCGTAAAAAAGTAATGAGAGCTTTAACCGATGCTGGTCCAACCCAACAAAATCAAACTAAACCTACCGAAATTCAAAACCTTTTTGATTTGATGAAGGTGGTATCGCAACCCAATACTTTACAACATTTTGAAGATTTATACCTAAATTGCCAAATACGTTACGGCGATTTTAAAAAGCAATTGGCCGAAGATATGATTGTGGCTACTGCCCCAATCAGAGAAAAAATTATTGATATTGCTGCCGATACCGCTTACCTACAAAAAGTAGCCCAACTAGGTGCTGCTAAAGCTAGGGAAAGTGCCAGTAAAACCATTAAAGAAGTAAGAGAAATTATAGGCTTTAGGGCTTTTTAAATAACGTTTAAATATTTAATTTTATGCACATTGCAGTAGTAGGCAACATTGGGGCTGGTAAAACAACGCTTACCGAAATGCTGGCCAAAAATTACAAATGGGACCCCCTTTACGAAGCTGTTGACAATAACCCCTACCTCGAAGATTTTTACAACGATATGAAACGTTGGAGTTTTAACCTACAAGTGTATTTTTTAAACAGTCGTTTTCAGCAGATTTTAGAGATTCAAAAAGGCGATAAAAATATTATTCAGGATAGAACCATTTACGAAGACGCCTATATTTTTGCCGAAAACCTACACGAAATGGGTTTAATGCCTACCCGCGATTACGAGAATTATAAAGCTATATTCGAGAATGTTACGGCATTTATTCGTCCGCCCGATTTACTTATTTACCTTAAAGCATCGGTACCAACTTTAGTAGAAAACATACAACGCCGCGGCCGCGAATACGAAGCAGGCATCCGCCTAGATTATTTGCAAAAATTAAACACCAAATACGAAAAATGGATTAGCGGATACAACAAAGGCAAATTATTAATTTTAGATAAAGACCAATTAGATTTTGCTAACAATACCGACCACCTAGCCGGAATTATTGAACAAGTAGAGCGAGAAATAAATGGTTTGTTTTAGCTTACGCCGATGAAAATATTAGGCGTTATACCCTCCCGTTTTGCCAGCACCCGTTTGCCCGGGAAACCTTTGGTAAACCTAGCCGGCAAAACAATGATTAGGCGAGTTTACGAGCAAGCTTTAAAAGCCAATTTAATAAACCATTTGGTGGTTGCCACCGATGACGAACGCATTGTAACCGAAGTAGAAAGTTTTGGAGGAAATGTTATTTTAACCTCTAACTTGCACCAAAGTGGCACCGATAGGTGCGCCGAAGTAGCCCAAAAAATACCCGGTTTCGATGTTGTAATAAACATACAAGGCGACGAACCGCTTATTAACCCAGCACAAATTAACCTATTGGCCAGTTGTTTTGATAATGCTACCACCAGCATTGCCACCTTGGTAAAAAAAATAGAAACCAATGCCGAACTCCATAATTTTGGCACCCCAAAAGTGTTACTAAACCAAAACTTAGAAGCCATATATTTTAGCCGCCAAGCATTACCGCATTTGCGAGATGTTGCCCCAACCAATTGGCTAAGCCAACATACTTTTTATAAGCATATTGGTATTTACGGCTTTTTAACTTCTACACTATTAAGCATTAGTAAATTAGCCCCCAGTGCATTAGAAAAAATGGAAATGCTTGAGCAATTGCGTTGGATAGAAAACGGCTATAAAATAAAGGTGGCTGTAACCGATTTGGAAAGCATTTCGGTTGATTGTGCGGAGGATGTGGAGAAGGTGTTGGAGGTGCTGAAGGGAAGGTAGTTTAACTTTTGTTTATTTGACCTCACAAGTGACGCTGAAAAAGCTTAACAATGCGTGAGCACCGACATACTTAGAACATATAGGGAGTTTTTAAACTCCCTTTTATTTACCAATCCGTAGTCCCAAAACGCCTGTCACCCATGCTACAGACTACGTACAGTGGGTGACAGGCGCACTCAGAATGAAAGGCGCATTCTGAACGAAGTTCTGTCGCTCTGAACGAGGTTCTGTCACTCTAAACGTAGTCAAGGGTCTCACAAAAGACGTTCTTGAGACTCTTAGTTGCTCTCAGAATGACATGCGTTTCTTGTCAGTCTGAACGTAGTGAAGAGTCTCACAAAAGACGTTCTTGAGACTCTTCGTTGCACTCAGAGTGACAGGCGCATTCTGAACGAAGTTCTGTCACTCTGAACGAAGTGAAGAGTCTCATAAAAAGGTGTTTTTGAGACTCTTCGTTGCACTCAGAGTGACAGGCATTGCACTCTTATATTGCCAGGCGCACTCTGACTGACATTCACTGCAACCAACCATACAACGCTAAATTTCTTCATTTAGAAATTCCCATTGGGGATTAAAATCTGTTATCATTTTAACTTTTTTCTCTCTAGTCCAACCTTTTATTTGTTTCTCCCTAGCTATTGCATCTAAAATATATTGATGATATTCAAAATACAATAAGTGTTGCACATTATATCTACCTGTAAATGAACTACTATATTCAGCTATTCCGTTTTCATGTTCGTAAAGTCGTCGTTTTAAATTATTAGTTACCCCTGTATAAAGTACTTTTTTATTTATGTTTGTGATGATATAAACGTAATAATTGTGCGGTTTCATTTAGTTTATTTAGGGGAGTTAACCGTTTTTTACTCTGGAACGGTGTGAAGAGTTTGAATAATGACTGCTTGAGCCCCTTCGTTACACTCAGAGTGTCAGGCCTTGCACTTAAGAGTAAGAGGGCGCATTTAGTGTAACAAAGGCTGATTTACGCTAACCTATTATAAACCCTTATCCAAAACCCTTTCAAAAATATCTACTTGTAACTTAGTCATATTTTTGGCGGAATACTTTTCGAAAACATGGGGTATGGGTGCTTTAGTTATTAAGCTACCATCGGCAACAGCCAACAAATAATTTATGATATTTTGGGTAATATGCGCTTCATCCATATTAAAAGTTAATGGCAACCCTATTTCACATTCTTTAATAATTTTTGCTGCACTACTATCGGGATGGAAAATACTTGTCAATGGTTTTTGAGCCATTAGGTAAGGATAAATTTTCGAGGCAGTGTATTGCGCATCGTCCGAGCCGGGGATAAAAAGCATATCGGCAGTTTTTAAAGTGTTTAAGGTTTGGTAAAAAGGTAACCTATCGGTTTGTTCAGTTACATAATTGCTTAAACCCATTTGGTTTGCAATAGGTTGTATGCTGGGTTTACCTTGGCCTGCTGGTGCGTAACTGGTACCTAAAAAGTAAATTTTGAAACGGCTAAATATTTTTGGATGTGTTTTTAAACCCTCTTTAAAAGCATTAAATAGTAAACGTGTGGCGGGTTGCATATCGGCACCGCCACGGCCAATATATACCAAGTTTAAAATGTTTTTTTGCGGTTTTATAACCGAGGGTGCAAGGGCTTGGTTATGGGTGGCTATTTCAAAATCTTTATCGAAAGCACCAAAAGTTATGGTTGCGGTGGGTATGGTATGGGTATTTGCGTAACGTTGCTGTAAAGTGCTAATGTATGCGGCCGAAACGCTTATTAAGCCCCCAACGGCTTGCATAGCCATAGGCTCTAAATACTTATTTAAACGGTAGCTAAACCAGTATTTTGCTGGGCGTTCATTTTTGGGTTTATCTTGATAATAATTTGAATGCCAAGGGTCTTGCATATCAATTACATAAGGAATGTTAAATTTTTTTTTCCAGTATGCCCCTAAAATACAAACGGGAAATTGTGTGGTAGAAAAATAAATTAAATCGTATTTTTTTGTTTGTAATAACTGATTTACTTTTTGTTTATAAAACCATAAACTACGCAAGGCTAAACTGCCCAAACCCAATTTTGAGGTATATTTTTTGGAAAATGCCTCAACCGTATGAACTATTGCATTTTTGGGGATAGATTGTAGCAGTAAATTATCTTTATTGGCATCGGAGTGTTTGTGATTAACCGTTACCACTTCGGCTGCCCAACCAAAATCGTTAAAAAAAGGCAAACTCATACGTATGCGCTGCATATCGGCTGCGTTACTTGGTGGGAAGTAGGGGGAAATAATGAGGACTGTTTTCAATTTATATTTGGTGTTAAATTGTTTGGTTTCTGTCACTCTGAACGTAGTGAAGAGTCTTATAAAAGTTGTTTTTGAGACTCTTCGTTGCACTCAGAGTGACAGGCGCTCTGTCACTCTGAACGTAGTGAAGAGTCTCATAAAAGTGGTTCTTGAGTCTCTTCGTTGCACTCAAAGTGACAGGCGCACTCAGAATTAAAGGCGCATTCTTAACGAAGTTCTATCGCTCTGAACGAAGTTCTGTCACTCTGAACGAAGTGAAGAGTCTCATAAAAAGGTGATTCCACGCTCTGCTCTGAATTACAGGGATTCCACGCTTCGCTCTGAATGACAGGCGCACTCAAGAACGAAGTTCTGTCACTCAGAACGCAGTGAAAAGTCTCATAAAAGGGGGATTACACGCTTCGCTCTGAATGACAAACGCTTTACTCTCAATGACAAACGCTTCGCTATAAATGACGAGTGTTTCGCTCTGATAAATTGCATATTTTTTTGTGCGTTAACGTGAGAAGCAATATGAACCAAGTGGTTTTTGGTTTAACTAGGAGATATTTAAAATAATTTTAAAATCTGTTGTTTTAAGTCGTTGTACTTTTGGAAACTCAATTTTGTTTAAAACACTAAAATGATTGTCCTCAGAAACTAAATAATGGGCATTTGATGCTACAGCACAATCAAAAAACTTATTATCGTCGGCGTCTAAGTACATCATTTGCCATTTATAATACAATGTCGTTTACTTAAGCAAAAGTACACGATATTTTAATCAAAAATGATTTTTTTATATGCGCTTTTTGTTGTATTTTTAAGTAGTATATAGGGG